>JAYTZG010000047.1:0-3738 GCA_043742005.1 Minisyncoccota bacterium
TTTGGTTGCGAGTCGCGCAGGTTTTTGGCGGTTCCGCCAGCTTTCTTTGTTGCCATACGATTACTGTATAATGATTACGAATTTAATGTGCGCAGAGTATACGACATATGTTACAAAAACTCAAGTCTTTTCTAGCCAATGATCATATATTTTACAGTGTTTTGCTCGTCTTGATCGCCGTGGCCTCCTTCGGCCTGGGCCGCCAATCTGTCACTCTAAGCAACAAATCAGAAAAACCTTTAATTGTAAAGGAAAATATAGCTCCCGCGGCAGTAATAGAGGCAGTTTCGCCGGCCAGTACCACGAAAGCCACAGGAGAACCCCTATCGCCAGCCATCAAGCCTGTAGCTGTAGTCGGTTCCAAGTCAGGCACCAAATATCACCTCCCAGACTGCTCCGGCGCCAAACGTATCAAGCCCGAGAACCTTATATCATTTGAAACTATTGCCGCCGCTCAGGCCGCCGGCTACTCTGCAGCGGCAAATTGTCCGGGATTGCAGTAGGTCAGATATGATACAATCCATGCATGTTAATCCTTGATATTGAAGCTTCGGGGCTGAATTATGAGAAGAATTCGATTGTCTCGCTGGGGGCGCTCGACTTGGAGAACCCTACCAATCGCTTCTACGGCGAATGTCGGGTTTGGGATGGGGCTCATATTGAGGAAGGGGCGCTGGAGGTCAACGGCTTCACTCGGGAGGAAATTCTCGATGTAAATAAAATGTCGGAAGGGGAGTTGATTCGTAATTTTAAGGATTGGTCTAAGGATCTGCATAATCGCACCATGGGGGGACAGAATGTCTCTTTTGATCGTGATATGGCCAAGGCAGCGGCGCATCGCGCGGGATTGGATTGGAACTTTGCGCACCGTACTATCGATGCGCACTCACTGTGCTGGATGCATATGCTGAAAAGAGGAGTGACACCGCCACTAGATGAAGAACATCACCGCAGCGCCCTTAATCTCGATGCGGTACTTAATTACTGCGGTATCCCCGACGAACCAGAACCACACAATGCTCTAACTGGCGCGCTCTGTCACGCGGAAGTTATTTCACGACTACTTTATGGCAAAAAACTTGTGCCAGAGTTTGCTCAATTTGAGCTTCCTTGGTAAGGACTAAAAACACCGGTAGTTTTCCAGACAGAGCGCTTACTCGGCGCTTTTTCTATATGTTGCAATGCTACAATGTGGCTATGTTTCCAAAAAAGAAAAAAGTATCTATTAAATCTAATTCACCGTTTGTTTGTCGCGTTGATACCGAACTACTTAACCCCAATGGTGCGGATGGCGATGCTGTGCAGTCGTGGCGGGTGTTCCGGATTATGTCTGAGTTTGTGCAGGGGTTTGAACTACTCCGCGACACGGGACTCGCTGCCACCTTCTGGGGCAGCGCCCGACTGACACCAGATAATGAATACTACAAAGCGGCCGAGACACTGGCTGCCAAACTAGCCAAAAAAGGCTTTGCGATTATTTCTGGAGGCGGTGGCGGCATCATGGAGGCCTCCAACGTCGGTGCCTTTAAGGTGGGTGGCAAGTCGATTGGTCTCAATATTGAATTGCCATTTGAACAAAAACTCAACCCATACACCAATCATTCACTACAATTTCACTTTTTCTTTTCTCGCAAAGTAATGCTCACCTACGCGTCTGAGGTCTATGTTTATTTCCCGGGCGGTTTTGGAACACTTGATGAGCTGACCGAGATCATCACTCTTATTCAAACTAAAAAAATTCGTCAAATCCCGGTCATTCTTTACGGGAAAGAATTCTGGGAGCCGCTGATGCGTTACTTTGAACAAGATTTGGTCAAGAAGTTCAAGACTGTCAGTGCCGAAGATATGGCTATTTTTGAAGTCGTCGATAGTGTTGACGAAGCCTTCAAATATATTTCCAAACACGTAGACACCAAAAATTACACAAAACAAATGTAAATATCATGCGACTTTCATTTTCTGACTACGAGATAATTCCAGCAGCGACCATAAAGCGAGAGATCAAGCGTTTATCAGCCTATCGAGAAGATGTTGCACAGGTGGTAACTAATCACGACACTACTCGCCCGGAGTATTCACTAGTACACGCCAGCGACGCATCACTCCACGACACGCTAGCGACTATTTCTAAGCAGTTTAAAGGTATCAAACAACTTGTATTGGTTGGCATTGGTGGTTCGAGTTTGGGTGTGGAAGCCATACACTCTGTTCTCGATTCCGGTAAGGTTAAATTAACTGTTCTAGATACCTTGGCTGGCAACGAACTGGCAGCGGCTATTACTGAACTTTCCAAAGTGAAGAAACCAAAAGAAGTGGCGATTTGTATCATCAGTAAATCAGGAGGGACGACGGAGACTCTCGTCAATGCTGCAGTCTTGCTGGATGGCCTTAAAAAGTCTTGGAAAGAAATGGTTTATAACCAAACTATCTTTATCGGCGACGCTGGCACTGATTTTATAAAGCAGGGTAAGCGTCTTGGTGCTACCTGCGTCTCCATGCCAAAGATTATTGGCGGACGGTATTCTGTTGCGTCCGAAGTCGGTCTAGTGCCGATGACGCTACTTGGGCATGATGTGGATTCATTCATCGAAGGTTTTTTGCATGCGGCGGACGAAGAAATCGAATCGACTATTGTTGAGTCAGCGGTACGTATCTACGCGTATATCCAAAAGAATTATCATCACTACAACTTCTTCGCTTTTGAAAAGCGGCTTGCTACACTCGGCGCATGGTATCGCCAACTTTTTGCAGAAAGTATCGGTAAGTCAATCGATAGGGCAGGGAAGCCGGTTACCAAGGGGCTGCTTCCGACTATTTCAACACCGGTTGAACTGCACTCAATTGGACAGCTGTATCTTTCTGGCTTTGCTGGTGTGTACACGGACTTTGTGACCTTTGACGATGAGACGGTTGACTTTGCTGTTCCGAAACAAGGTCTCGCCAAGTCACTTGGACGCTTTACGGTACAAGAAGTCACTACCGCACTATATGGTGGTGTGGCCGGAGCGTATCACGAAAAGAAACTACCGTTTAAAACCACTATCTTTGAAGATGAACTCGCCTACGAACTAGGACTCTTCATGGCGATGCGCATGCGTGAGACGATGTATGTAGCCGAACTGATGAATTTAAACGCCTTTGACCAACCAAACGTCGAACTCTATAAACAAAAAACCAAGGCAATTCTAGGTCTGTAGCATGGAAGAGAAAAACTACCCGCCAATCACCGTTGTAGATGAACATGACAATGTCCTAGAATACATGGATCTCTTTGTGGCTATTGCCTTAGGACAAATCAGGCGAGTGGCCTGTGTTTTCGTACTTGATACTAATGGTCGTATTCTTATTCAACGTCGAGCGCCGGATGTTCTTAGTCCTAATCGACTAGATTTCTCAGCCGCTGGACACGTCAACGAAGGACAGGATTACGCCAGCGCGGCAGAAGCTGAACTAAGGGAAGAGCTGGGAGTTGCTGGCGTGACGCTAACGCCAATCGTCCCACCTTTTTATACTCCAGGCTTTTATAATGGTATTTTCAAAGTCGTGCTTTCAAAAGATGACGTTCTAACGGTCAATCCAGAAGAAGTGGCCTCTGTGCAGTGGGCCTCATACGATGAGTTAGCAGCTATGATTGATCATTATCCGCAACAATTTACCGAGCCTTTCCTTGCTGCTTGGCCGCACGTGTGTGATAAGATTAAAATATGACATACGTTCTCTTCGACATCGGCGGCACCA
>JAYTZG010000048.1:0-8727 GCA_043742005.1 Minisyncoccota bacterium
CGATGCTGTACTACAGGCTCGACGCTAAGTTTATCTGTACCTAAACTCCAAAGGGAGGCTCTCACGAGCCTCCCTTTTTTCTATCTCTATTATTACCAAAACCCATTCTTTCTTTAGCTTGTAATGAAACACTTTGATTACCGGCTAATTATATAGAGTGTATAAGGCACTGATACTACTTCATGCTGCATTGTTGTAATGAAGAGTGTCATATTAAATATCAATAATAAAAATATATGGGAATAATTCTTTGGATTGTCTTTGGAGCGTTGGTAGGGTGGATTGCGTCTATTATTATGAAGACTGATTCACAGCAGGGCATTTTGCTTGATGTTGTCGTGGGTATCGTCGGGGCTTCTATCGGTGGCTGGGTAATGAGCTTCTTTGGCTTTGGTGGCGTGAGCGGATTCAACTTCTACAGTTTCTTAGTAGCCGTCCTTGGCGCAGCATTGCTTATTGCTCTAGTTAGAGCGCTTCGAAATCTCTAAAACTATGAATAAAACTTTATCAGTTCTATTCACCACCTTGGGAGTTATATTCCTCGGACTGATACTTGTTGCGGGTGGATTTTATCTAGCGACCCAAAGTGGTTGGATGCCAGCTGGTGGTGGATTCTTCTCTAATAAAACACCGGCGACTAATGTTGAAGGTGAAAACACTCCGTTTAGTTTATCCGCAGCGCAAAAGCAAGCGCTTATCGCGATGGGTATAGACCCCGCTAAGATCCCATCCTCCATTACTGCCACTCAACGAGCCTGCTTCGTGTCTAATCTTGGCGAAGCCAAGTTCGCCGAAGTAGAGAGTGGAGCCGTGCCATCAACTTTTGACTTAATGAAAGTGAAGGGGTGCTTGTAAGGTTATCTGTGTTTTACTAAAAATGAGGCCTCGGTGGCCTCATTTTTTTGTTGAGTATTAAGGAGGTAGTTAGCTGGGATTAGAAGACGCTTCGGGATCGTTGGTAGTGGTTTTAATTACTTCTTCGTTCTCTTCAATAATTTCTTCAGTGATGGCATTTACCGCGTTGTCGATGACGGGTACGCTTATTTTACTTATATACAAACTGCAGAGCACAACAGAGACTAAACCACCTAAGCCATTAAGGAGGAGGTCAATCATTGTATCGTCGAGACTACCAACCTGCATATTGGTACCGAGCGTATTATCGATGCCATATTCAATAATTTCCCACAAAGCTCCAACTCCGAGACAGAAGAAAAAAGCAAAAAAGATGATAATTGCTTTTGGAAGCTTGAGTTTATTATGAACGTAGTACACAAAGAGTAGGAGAAATCCTACGAGGCCAAAAGCGAGCGCTGAAATGAAATGTAAGAACGAATCAAACCAGTGCCAACGGTCATAAAGCCCACCAAACTGACCGAAAAAAACCGAGGAAAAGATAAAAGCAATCGCCGCATACATAAAGACGGCAGGTATATACACGTTATGGGCAGCCTTTAAGTAGAAAGGCGCCAAAGACACCAAAAGCATGAGTGTGCACACAAACACCATTTCGAAATTGTGATTGTAAAACGCATATGAAGTGATCAAAAGAAGCAAAATATTGGTAATGCCTAGTTGTAAGAACTGTTTATGGAGATGCATATATTTTGAGAAACTTTTAGTTACGCCAAAAGTTCATTGGTTAACTCCTCGATACCGACTTTGGTTTCGGAAGAGTAAGGGAAGAGCTTGTGACCTTTGATTTGTTGGCTTAGTTTCTTCATGTGGTTGAGGTAGTGCGATTTTTTGATTTTATCGACTTTGTTGGCTACTACAACAATCTCTTTTCCAGTTCGCTCTAGTTCCTTTAGTGTCTCAAGGTCATTTGCAGTTGGCCCCACTTCGGCATCAATCAAAAGCACTACCTTTGGAGTGTGCTTTGATTCCAGTAGATACCAGACAATAAGTTTGTTCAATTTCTCTATAGCCCTTCCTCCGACTTTGGCATAGCCATAGCCCGGTAGGTCGATGAAGTAGTGGGTGCCATTTATTTTGAATACATTGAGCTCCTTAGTGCGACCAGGGGTGTTACTAGTGACGGCGAGTTTTTTCTTGCCTGTCAGAGAATTGATGAGGCTCGACTTGCCAGCGTTTGAGCGCCCAATAAACGCAATCTGCGGTGTACCGTCCTCGAGAATAGCGTCATCACCCATGACACCCTTCATAAATACCGCCGTGGTTATCTTCATGCTTGAATCCTAGCAAAAATAACCAATAATAGCGATGTGATAGACTTTAGGACGTGGCTGAAAAGATATTAATATTTACCGACGGCGCGGCCAAAGGGAATCCAGGTAGGGGCGGTTTTGGCGTTGTTATTTCTTATGACAACAAGGTGCTGGAAAAAGGTGGCTTTAAGGAGTACACCACTAATAATGAGATGGAGCTAAAGGCTGTCGTCGAAGCGCTTAAAGAAGTCGTGGGGGAGAAAGTGCCGGTAGAAATCTACACTGACTCCAAGTACGTCGTGGAGGGCGCCAAGGGGTGGGTGTTTGGTTGGGCTAAGAATGGTTGGAAGACCATGGCCAAGACTGATGTTTTAAATAAAGAACTCTGGCAAGAACTCTTGCCGCTCTTAGGGAAAGTAGAAATCGTGTGGCACAAAGTCCCAGGACATGTCGGTATCGTGGGCAACGAACGAGCCGACGTCATCGCCTCGACCTTTGCTGAGAAAGGTACGTTTGAATTGTACAACGGCCCACTTACTGGCTATGGACTAAACATTCACGACACGTCTTATGATGAAGCCAAGGCACAAGAGCGCAGCGATGCCCGCAAGCGACAGACTCTAAAAGCCTATTCATACGTGAGCGCCGTTGACGGTCTGGTGAAGATTCACCAGACTTGGAGTGAATGCGAAAGTCGCGTAAAGGGTAAGAAAGGAGTGAGGTTTAAGAAGTCACTAGATGCCGAGAATGAGAAGGAGATTGTACGGGAGTTTGGGGGAAAGGGACTCACGTAGATCCGGCCTACATAGTACTAAGCTTTTGCAGAAATAAACTGATTGAGTAGCTTCAAATATTTGTCCTGAAGAGAACTGCTCAATTGACGATGTACAAGAGGTTGAATTTTACCTTTATTTTCAACAATATCAGCCACCTTTCCAAAATAAAAACCATTTGGTGATGCAATGAATAGATAGGACGGCTTCCAGGACTCAAACATCTTGTTTGCTAGTGATAATATTTCCGATGACTTAATATTTTTTCTGTACTTAATTTCTATTAAGTGAACGTCGTGCGTAGTGTTATTAATGACAGCAAAATCTGGTGCTCGACGTATGACCTCCATAGTCTGCTCGGTCTTCATGTCATGTTGACGATGCATTAATTCTGGTAGGATACTTTCATATCCAAAAGCCAGTACAGTAAACTTGCCGGCTTCACGAAGCATCTGCTCAAAAATCATCTCAGTAATTTTTCCTTTAATAAGTTGCTCCGAGAATCTTATTTGGTTAGTCATGTATCAATTCTAGCATTTCCTTTGATGACTCGGCTTTGGAGTCTTCTACTTAGTAAATTCGTCCATTTTTGATACAAAATGTTGGGGTTTCCAACCTCGTAATAAGTTATCTAGTAAAAAGGTGTCAGCTAAACTTAAACCTAGACCAACAGCTGCCCCCAAACCAGTAGGTGTAAGTAATTCTGTGCCCAAACCCAGACCTGTAAAAGTAAGCCATTTCATAGTCTTTACCGGCGTCCTGTCAATCCAGTCTTGTGAGACTACGGATTGATAGTATTCTTGGATAAGCTCCGATTTAATATCTTTATCTTTGAGCCAATTTCTAAATTTTTGAGAGTCTTCAATTAATATTAGAAAATCATTTGCTGTTTTTGCTCCACTTAATATAAGTGTGGCAAAATCTGGTATTTTTTGCAGAGTAAATTCCTCAAAACTTCTAATTGTGTCAGAGTTGAAGTTTCGTCGTTCAATCACATCAATATATTTTAGACTCATAAGTTCTGAGTTCAGGTCATCTGTTGCTATTTCAGTTTTGTAAGTTGAACTAAAGTGTATATCACTACGTACCGTAAATAAGTGACTCAGGAGGTAGGCCGCTGACATTGAAGAGTGGGACTTAGATATTCTTGAATTATATATCCTATTTAAATTATTGAAGTCGATATTAGTATCTATCAGTAGGGAGTCACCGTTTTTTTGAATTCCAAAAACAAGGCTGTCAATATTTTCAAATTCCGGAGTATAGTATCGCAAGATTTTCTTAACTGAATTTTCGACATATTTTGAATCAGAAAAATCATTAGATATCTGGTTAATCAAGTCTTTCTCAAGAGAGACAACTTCTACTTTGTTTTCAAATCTTGTAGCCAGCCTTCTTCCTCTACCTTGTTTTCCGACTGTTTCGATAAATAAATCTCTTACAACACGGTCGAAATCAAATGCAGGTAAGTTGTATAAGATTGGTGAATGCAGCTCATTTAACGACCCAGAGCCAGTTGTGTGTATAGCAGGACCCCCGTTCAAATATACTATCTTCAAAAATTTTTCCTCAACAAGTCTTGTCAGAAATTCATGACCAAGTTGTCTAAAAAGTTGTTGAAGAATTGTCTTGTCTGCAATAAGGGTTACAGATTGATAAAATAATAGTGCTTCCAGAAAGGAATTTAAGTCCAGAGGGCTTAATACATCAAAGCGTCGTTGCTGTCTAAAGAGAATAGATTCAAACATCGTTACTGGGAATGTTAATCCCTAAACGAATATTTGCAAAGTATCTCTATGGCCCATAACAGCAACGACCGCAATGTATCCACATTGCGGCCGGCTGATTTGTGACACGGAGAGTCGGTCCTTACAGGAGCAGTACCCCAATTGGATACTTTATTTCGCTGCACTCATAAAGTCCCTCAATCGGGCTTCGATTCTCATGTAAGTCTGCTCCCAGCAGACTTACTCGTAGAATCACGAATAGAAAAGGCGCTTCCTAAGAAGCGCTCTTTTCTATACTCGTGATTCTACGGAGAATCGAACTCCGATTTCCAGGATGAAAACCTGGCGTCCTAACCGTTAGACGATAGAACCAAAAATGTCCGTGTGACATCTCCACCAATCAATATTCATTGATCTGGCTCGTTTTGCAGGGCGGTAGTAGCTTGCCAGCATGTCCGCAAAACGTGCCGCAAATAATACCAAATATCTGGGAAAACACCAGCCTTTATGTCATGGTATGATTCTCCGGTATGGATAAAATAGAAAATAAGGTTTTGGCGAAATTTGCTGAATATTTCAAAGAGGTGATTTATGGAGGAATTGACGGTATTGTAACTACCTTTGCGGTGGTGGCTGGATTTGCCGGAGCAGCGCTTTCGAGTGATGTTACGATGCAACTCTCGTTTACCGTAGTGCTTTTGTTTGGGCTGGCTAACCTGTTTGCGGACGCGGCCTCAATGGGACTCGGTAACTTCTTGTCGGTTCGTTCGGAGAAGGATTTGTATCAGGTAGAACGCAACCGCGAGTTGGCAGAGATGAAAGCCAACCCGGAACTAGAAGTGAGGGAGACGGTTGATATTTTAACCGCTAAAGGATTTAGCTCATCTGATGCTCAAACGCTCGCTTCAATTTATAAAGGGAACGAAGACTACTGGCTTGATTTCATGATGAATCATGAACACGAACTATCTGACCCTCGCGGCGAAAACGAAGTCTACACTGGCTTTGCGACATTCTTGTCATTCATGATTTTTGGTTCAATTCCACTTTTACCATTTATGCTCGCCACTAGTGGCGACGCTGGGACTACATTTATGTATTCATCAATCGGGACTTTCTTCGCGCTTGTGACCCTGGGACTCTTGAAGTGGCGGGTGATTGGCTCTAAGCTCGGTGCTTCACTCTTTGAAGTGGTAGCCGTCGGCGGAACAGCCGCTGTCCTGGCGTACTATGTAGGTACATTCTTCGCGATGTAGTGAAAATTGCTCATTTCTCACTAATTCTTATACACCTAGTTACGCCCAGGCTTTCCCACAGGCTTATCCCGGACTTATGCACAGAGTTGTACACAATAGGGGCTGGAAACAAGGATTTCTGTATGTATTGACTATTTTTGCTCATATGAGACCCTAGTGATAGGTTTGCAGGGTGGTGAAGTATGTTAATACTCAGCTCGAGGCTACGAGCGAATGCCTGCAGACCGAAGCTCTACGTTGTACAAAGCAAAGGCGCCCCTCGGGGCGCCTTTGTGTATTTAAGGTAACTGTACGATGTACCAGCGCCAAACTGATTCTTTAGTAAAGCCGTCGAGGGTCCCGGCATGTTTTATTTTCCAGCAACGTGATTTGAGATAAGTTCGTTGCTCAGCTTCGTTCAAGATTGTGAAGTGACGGGTATCTTCAGGATTTTGAGCGTTGCTTGGGTGAGCGACGGGGAGGACAACGTATCCATATGATTTAGGTTTACAAAGTTGTTCAATATTTAAAAACATTTCATCCCATTTCTCAAGCGGTATGTGCATGAGTACCGCCGCTGCCCAAAAACCATCAAACTTTTTCTTTGGTAACGTCTTTATATCCGCAATATTACCAAGCTCGAATGGTAACTGCGGGTAGCGACGCCTAGCTATTTTGAGAAATGCTGCGCTTATGTCGATACCGAAATATTTGAGTCGGTGACCAATCCCTAGAAACATCGGTACACACATCCCATGCGCACAGCCAATATCAATGACCGAGCCCTTTTGTGGCCAGAGTGCTACCAGTTTGGTAAATGGTTTCTCGTGATGAAAGGAGTTCGTTTTTTTATCGGTCCAGTCTTGAAACTTTTTTTCGTAATATTTTCTAGTTTCTTCGACTTCGTAAACCTTTTTCATACTAGTGAGCTTTTAGTGTGACGTAGATGTCTTCCAGGGCGCGGACGGCGTCGCCGGCGGCGATGTTGTTCTGGTGGTACTTGACGTTGGTACAGTCGCCCGCGGCCCAGATGTTGGGGGCGGAGGTCTTTTGCGTCCAGGGGTCGATAATTACACGCTTGTACTCATCGCGCTCTATTACGCCGGCGGCAAAGTCGGTGTTAGGTATCATTCCTATCTCTACGAAGATACCGGTGACTGGAAGCTCGTGACTTTCGCCAGTAGCGGTGTCTGTGTAAGTGAGTCCGGAAACAAACTTCTCGCCAGTGACAGCTGAGGTCTCAGCGTTGAGAAAGCCACGCATATTTGGATGCGACAGCACCTTTGTTACTGTCACGGGGTCGGCTTTGTATGAGTCGCCATGATTCAGAAGCGTCACACTCTTGGTGTACGCCAAGAGCTGGGCAGCGGTTTCAAAGCCGGCGTTGCCACCACCGATGACCGCTACGTCTTGTCCGGCGAAGATAGGGCCGTCACAGCTGGCACAGTAAGTGAGTCCCTTGTGTTCAAAAGTATCGGCTCCTTCGGCTTTGAGGTGTCGGCGCACTGAACCAGCGGTTATAAGTACTGCCTTGGTTTGGTGTGTACTGCCATCAGAGAGGGTGGCTTCGTAGCCACCCTCAGAGAGAGGAGAGAGCTTTGTGACCAGTTGGTTACTGATGATGTCGACAAAGCCATCAGCGTAGGCCTCAAGGTGCGTACGGAGGTCTTTTGCTAGGGCGTCGCCGCTAATAGACGGGGTGCCGATCCAGTTTTGAATGTCGGGTGAGACGGTGCTTTGCCCACCCCATTCCTTGGTGACAAAAAGGGTCTTGAGTTGCTTTCGTGAGGCGTAGACACCAGCCGCTGTGCCAGCAGGTCCTCCACCAATAATCAGAAGTTCGTACATTGTTGTAAATTATTTTAAAGTCCGACTATCATAGCAGATTGTGCTTGACGTGTATACCCCCAGGGGGTATACTCTCCACATGTCTAATAAATTAATGGAGAACCGGCTACGACGCCTGGAAGGACAGGTTGTAAGCCTGCGGGAAAGTATTTGTAGTGAGACAGAGTGCGATGTGGTAGTGCCACAATTTTTGGCAGTAAAAGGAGCATTTAACGCTGCTTTTGAATCATATATAAAGGAGAGTCTGGCCGGATGTGCTATGGGTGACACGAAAAAGAGGGATCAACTTATTACTATGCTAATCAAGAAATAAGATGAAACATATTTCAGTTCAAAGTTTTAAAGATGTCGTAAAGACGGAGGCTAATAATCCCTCGATTGATTTTATTAATGTCTGCACTCCGGCTGAGTATAAAGAAAAACACATTGAAGGAGTGCGCAGTGTGCCACTTGATGAGATTGCTGCTCATTTGAATGAGTTCAAAGGAAAACAAACGGTCTACGTGCATTGTCGATCAGGAAAGCGAGCCGGACAGGCGATAGAGAAGCTACAGTCTCTGGGCGTCACTGCAGAACTTGTGAATGTCGAAGGAGGAATCTTGGCTTGGGATGAAGCAGGATTGCCGACAAATTCACTTACCAATCGAATGCCGATTATTCGTCAAGTACTTTTGTCGGCTGGATTGCTTATTTTGGCGAGCTTCGCGCTAGCCTTTATGGTCCATCCCTCGTTTATATTTTTGGCAGCTTTTGTCGGGGCCGGCTTGACCTTTGCTGGAGCGACAGGATGGTGTGGTATGGCTTTTGTTTTGGCCAATATGCCTTGGAATAAATAAAATATTATGACAGAACAAACCTACGACTATCATGCCCAGCTTGGGCACAGGCCAGTGGTCAAAGCATTCTTTCATCAACTCTCTTTTACCTGGAGCTATGTGGTATCAGATCCAGCAACCAACCTCTGTGCAATTATCGA
>JAYTZG010000049.1:0-3669 GCA_043742005.1 Minisyncoccota bacterium
GCACGGTAGTTGCCTTCGGTAGTTATCATTAAAACTGGTGCCTTGCGGGCGCGAGCTTCTTCAATATTAGAGACCATTTTTTCGTAAACGTCGTCTTGAGGTGCCAGTGCGATAATCGGGAAGTTTTCGTCAAGCATCGCAATCGATCCATGCTTGAGTTCCCCACCAGCGTAGGCTTCAGCATGAATGTAAGTAACTTCCTTTAGTTTGAGTGAACCTTCGTGAGCGATTGGGGTATGTAACTTGCGACCGATGTACATGGCGTCGCGGTACTTGGCGTATTTCTGCGCAACTTTTTTTATATCATCAGTTTTCTTTAGATACTCAGCAATTATTTCAGGAAGTTTCTGCAGTTGCGTCGCAATCTCCTCGCCTTCTTCCTCTGTCATACCACGCTCCCGACCAATGAGTAGTGTGAGCAGCACAAATACTGTAAGTTGTGAAATGAAGGCCTTGGTCGAGGCTACAGCGACCTCTGGTCCAGCGTGATTGTATACGCCAGCGTCACTCTCACGAGCAATGGTCGAGCCAACGACGTTTACCACACTAAGCGCAAGCACACCTTGTCGCTTGGCACTACGCAGTGACGCTAAGGTGTCAGCCGTTTCACCCGATTGTGTTACCGCGAGTACCGCACTCTGCTTGTCAGGGATGTTTTTCTTGTAGCGATATTCACTACCAAGCTCTACCTCAACTGGCAGATTGGCGTATTCTTCGAGCATATAGCGGCCCACTTGGCCGGCATAGTAGGCTGAACCACAGCCGATAATCATCAGTCGATTTAGAGCAGCTAATTCATCAAGGACAGGCTCAAGTCCACCGAGCTTGGCTCTACCTTTACCCACCTGTAGACGTCCCCGAATGGTATTTTCAATTACCTGTGGGGCTTCAAAGATTTCTTTGAGCATAAAGTGGTCGTAGCCGTTTTTTTGTACCGCCTCCACATCCCATTCAACTGTTTCCGGAGCACGGTCTCGACTTTCACCTTTGATGGTAGATATTTTATATGAATCTTTTTTTATAACAGCACACTCGCCATCTTCTAAATACACAACATCTTTTGTATGGGCAAGAAGTGCCGAAGGATCAGACGAAACGAAATTGCCATCGGCAGCCAGTCCCAGGACAATCGGACTGCCCATCCGAGCCACTACAATAAGATCCGGTTGATGTGTACTGGCAACCGCAATACCATATGTACCCCTCACCACCTTAAGAGCTTGTCTCACCGCAGCCAGTAAATCTCCCGTATAAAATGTACCGATTAATTTGGCGAGTACCTCGGTATCAGTTTCTGAGACACAAGTAATCCCTCGCACAATGAGGCCTTCCCTGATTTCGCGATAGTTTTCAATAATGCCGTTGTGAACAACAGCGACGTTGCCGCTCATGTCAAGATGCGGATGAGCGTTGAGCTCAGTCGGAGCACCGTGCGTGGCCCAGCGCGTATGTGCGATACCCGTAGTACCCGGAATTGCGGTGGTGATTTTCTTCGCCAGTTCGTCAATCGGACCGACCGCTTTGACCGAACCATACCCCGGGACAAAAATGCCTGCCGAATCATAGCCGCGATATTCAAGTGTGCGGAGTCCGTCAAGCAAAATCGGCGTTGCCGTCCTCGTCCCCACGTAACCAAAGATTCCACACATATGATATTTATTTAGTGAATATACTTTATATTACAATAGAAGTACTCCTCGGGTTACCTATGTTAAAATACGAGGCATATGGCTCATATACACGAACTTATTGATTGGACCGCAACCGCATTTATCGTGCACAAGGACCGCGTCCTGATAAGAGAACATGACAAATACGGTTGGTGGATTGGCGTTGGTGGTCATGTTGAATTGGACGAGCACCCTCTCGACACAATAAAGCGAGAATGTCTTGAAGAAGTCGGCTTAATAGTCACGATCCCAGGCGACGATTCAAAGCCAGCAACAGAGACCCCTAGTCATGATGGGACGGATAAAGTTTCGCCTCTACAACCTCCACGTCATATGAATATTCATCACATCAACGAAACACACCAACATTTGGACTTAATCTACTATGCGACCAGCAGCACTGACGAAGTAATTCCCGAAAAACCAACTGATAAGTGGGTCTGGTTAACAGCCGAGGAAGTGTCGACACATCCTGAAATCAGCGAGCAGACAAAATCGTATGCCTTGGGTGCACTGGAAGCAATAGGCCTTAAGAACTAAGCGATATCCATATGTTCCAAAAACTTAAACGTTTGAGACTACCCTTTCTACCAAAAAAACCGACCGAAATCCCTCTGGATGAGCTTATTGTAGCAGCCTTAGAAGAAGCCAAAGATTACCCTCTCATTCAAGACAGCGACGAATTAGATGCTCTGTTTAAAAGTAAATTTGTAACAGACAAGGGTCTACAAATTCCACCAAGAAAACTCATGACTACAATAATTTCTCATATTGAGAAAAATCCGCCTCAAACTACCGAACAGTTTTCGTTGTTTGTTAGAGAAACACTTGCGACTATATCTACCCAAGTAGCGGCCAAAAAGAAGAAGAAATAAGTAAGTGGAGCGCGGCATAGTCACGGTCTATTTCCTTATACAGCGCCTACGGCGCTACACTTTACATTTCCTCAAAAATCCTTATTCTAAGGACAGCAATCTCATAGGAGAAACGAGATGTTCCTTCAAATCGACAATTGGCTTTTCGATAAGGTTTTTCAACCAGCCGCGGACTGGTTCTGCGACCTTACAGCAAGAAACCCATTCTGGCTCGCTGCGACCTCTATGTACCTATACATTGCAGGCACAATAACCATCAGATACTTTTCAAACACTCCTGGATAAGCATGTCCTTTAGCGCTTTCCTTTGTGTGCTTCTTGGGTTCCTGGCCTTCTCTTACGACAGGAAGAGTATAGCTCCAGACAAGGTCTCGAGGACAATGAATCCAAACCGAGTAAGCGTCTTTCTTCGTATCCTCAGAGTGTACTCAGTCATAAGTCTGCCGCTTAAAATGGCCGATATGTTTGTTGAACATCCTGGACAAGGGACAACCCACTACGACGGACTAAACCTATTCATGTCTGTAATGTTTCTACTATTCCTCTACTTCGAAGCCTGCGAAACCAAGCCGCCGGCTCCGCCGAAGAAAAAGGAAGTCGAGGGCACCAGACTGGCGCACTCAACATCCTAGACAAAAGCCGCGACTCCTCGTCGTGGCTTTTTTTCTTTTACTACTCCACCAAGAATCCGCCCGCTTGATGTTCCCAGAGGCGCTGATAGACACCGCCAGAATCCTTTAGAGTATCGTGCGAACCATCTTCGATAATCTTGCCGTTTTCCATGACGATGATTCGGTCCATTTCGCGCAGAGTTGAGAGTCTGTGTGCGACCGCGACCACCGTCTTTCCTTCCATCAGCTCGTGGAGTGCTGTCTGAATTGCTACCTCACTTTCACTATCCAGTGCTGAAGTGGCTTCATCGAGTACAAGTATAGGAGCATTCTTGAGCATGGCGCGCGCAATCGCCACCCGTTGCTTCTGCCCGCCCGAGAGTTTAATACCTCGTTCACCCACCAATGTGTCGTACCCATACTCCAGCTGCATGATGAAGTCATGTGCCTGGGCCTTCTTCGCTACCGCAATGATTTCTTCATCGGTGGCATCTGACTTGCCGTACGCAATAT
>JAYTZG010000050.1:0-3617 GCA_043742005.1 Minisyncoccota bacterium
TACCCTTGAATTATACCTTTTTTGCTTGGTATTTATGGCTATATTTCACTGTTTAAGTGGGTATAACTTTTGGGAAATATGGGTATTTTGGGGGAGAAAACTTCTAAGAAGTGTGATCTCGTTTACGACACCAAAAAAAACAATATCCTCCAGCTAGTTTAATTTTGTAAAATAATACTTTCGCGCAGTTTCTTTGTGAAGTTTACAATGTAGTAAAGGTTATGCAGTGAAGCCAAATGAGCTCCTAGCATTTCTTGCGAACGGAAGAGGTGTGCGAGGTAGGCTTTAGTGTAATTTTGACAGACATAACAATCACATGACTCGTCGGGCTTTGAAAAATCTCTTTGGTACTTAGTATTAAAAAGATTAGTGCGGCGGTGACCTTCGCGCGTCATTTCGTAGATGGTACCAGTGCGGGCGATCCGGGTAGGAGCCACGCAGTCAAATGTATCACAGCCTAATCTAACTCCTTCGACAATATCTTCAGGCTCACCGATACCAAGTAGATGACGTGGCTTATCTTCTGGTAAAATTTCATTTACGACGCGGATAGCTTCACCCAAATCAGCCTTACTAAACGAACCTCCAATACCAAAGCCATCGAAATCCATGTTGGCCAGCTCAGTCGCGCTTTCTTTCCGCAAATCAAGGTGTCGACCACCCTGAACAACACCATAGAGTCCTTGCTTTTTAAGAGCATCGTAGTTCTGTTTGTGAGCCATAATACTACGCTTGGCCCACCGATGGGTTCGATCCATGGCTTTTTTCTGATACTCGTAGGGCGCTGTTGGACTGGTGCATTCGTCAAAAGCAATAATAATATCCGCACCGATATTGTGTTGAATGTCGATTGAACGCTCAGCGGTAAAGCGATGCATTGAGCCGTCGATGTGCGATGTAAAGGTTACTCCTTCTTCATCAATGATACATAGTTTGCCGTGTTCAGAAGCCAGCTCTTTGGAGTATACATTGAGTCCATGGTACTGCTGCTTCGCTTCTTCGGTCACTTCCCCACTCGCAAACTTCGTTACTCCCTTCCCAAAAGCAGCGCCGAGTGAAAACACTTGAAATCCACCACTGTCAGTGATAGTCGGCATGTTCCAATTTGAAAATTTATGCAGTCCGCCCGCTTCTTTTACAACATCGTCTCCTGGTTGGAGAAAAAGGTGGTAGGTATTCGCAAGTGCGACCTGATTACCGACATAGTCACGCATATCTTCTGGTTTGATACTTTTCACAGTTCCTTTTGTACCGACCACGACAAAAGCTGGTGTTTCGATGTCACCGTGTGGTGTATGGATGATACCGGCTCGGCCAAGGGTACCATTTTGTTTTTTTATGATCTCAAATGAAATAGGTTTATCGGCCATATTTAGTTCCGGCACTTTAGCATAAAAACAACAAAAACGCGCGGCCTAAGCCGCGCGCTTTAGAGACTAAATTAGTCTTTGAAATTAAATAAATTGCTTTAGATACGAGGCGCGCAAGGAAAGCCTAGGAGACGTACTGATTGTACGGTGACGAAGACTTTCTACAGCGTAACAAAGTATATGCATCCCAAGAGTACTTCCAACGCCTGCGGCGAAGGGGCGAGTGATTTATTTAATTTCAGTTAGTTCGATGGCGAAGACGAGAGTAGCATTCGGCGGAATTGGGCCGACGCCGGCTTCGCCGTAGGCTTTATCAGGAGGAATCACCAGGATGCGTTGACCGCCGACTTTCATGCCGAGGAGTCCCTCGTCCCAACCTTTAATCACTTGTCCGCCACCTACTGTAAATTCAAATGGTTGCCCACGCTTTTTTGAGTTATCAAATTCTGAGCCATCTTGAAGCGTGCCGATGTAATGCACACTTACCTTATCACCGGCTTTAACTTCTGCTCCATCTCCAACTTTGATATCATCAACAATCATACTTTTTACATTACCATTAGTATCTACAGCTTCAACAATCGCGTCTTTTCGCATTTGCGTTTCATCACCTTCACCGACTATCACTGCACCTGCTTGCGAGAGACCGGCAAGTTGGTCGCTACCATTTTGATTCATAGCTAGGTTAGTTTCAAGTTGCACAAGGTAGAGGGCTGCAGCCATACAACCAATACTGATACCTGCTCCAATGATTTCGTATTTCTTGAACATATTTCGTAATTATTGCACAATCATAGCCATTTTCGTAGAAGTTGCAACTCCAAGCCCAAGTGGAATAACGCCCTTTTTAATGTTTTCTTGCAGCTGTGGATCACTCCTTTGGGCCAACGAGTCAAGGAATTGGCTATGCAACCGAGGTTCCATGAGCGTTGGTTTAGATAGTTCTGCCACACTACTCACCGGAACCAGCATCACGACAGGAGTCTCGTCAAGGGAAAGAGTTAGCACTAATCCCTCTTGGACTTCTTGCGAAAAGTATTGATCAAAAATGTAGTTGCCCAGCGAATAGAACACGACAACACCGTCAATAATGTCTACGTCTTGCACAACATGAGGATGGTGCCCAACAATCAGGTCGGCTCCAGCTGCAACCAATTCTTTTGCCAGAAGTTCCTGCGCTCTACTATGAATAATTTCGTATTCAGTTCCCCAGTGGATGTAGACAATTTGCATTGAAGAATGTTTACTCGCCTCATCTAACACCTCTGAAAATTCCTGCGTGCGGGGAATGTGAGCTGACGAGTTGATGCCGACAAGAGCGACTGTACCTGATTCACTTTCAATGTATGTAATTGAAGATTTTACAACCTCAGAGCTATTGCCAAAGGCAACAATGGACTGTCGCTCTAGAGCTCTGCTTGTATAGGTAAACCCCTTTATATCGTAGTCAAAGCTATGATTATTCGCTTGCGACATGTGGGTAAAGCCTGCAGCTTCAAGCGAGGGTAGGAATATTTCATCAACTGAAAATCTCATCTGCAGAGCTTCGGTCATAATGTGTGGGGTGGCCATAGCAGATTCGAAGTTTCCCACAATCGCCGGATTGGGCGCTAACGTAGCGAGGGTAAGACCCTCAAACGGGTAGCTAGTAGTTTCGCGCCGCATCAATACCTCAACGTTTCGCCCCAACATCACGTCCCCAACCAGCACTAGTGAATCGTAAGTTTTAATTTCTTTTGCAGAAAAAATTGTTTCCTCGACACGTTGCCTTAATTCGACACTTTCTCTCTTTATATTCTCAACAAGGTTACCCCTCTCCATATTCGGAAGAGACAGCGCAGGTTCAAGTGAGACGATTTGCACACACAGTATACCAAGCAGTAGTAGAAAGAGTGTCTTTGTTTGTTTCATTTTATATTTTCAGAATAGAAGTATTGGACGGGTGAAAAAAGCCTATGTCTTCTGCATACATATACAGCATGACAGCAGTCACAGCAATAATCATGGAAGTCACCCAGAGCAAAAATACCTGTAGTAACGAATATCTTCGCTTGCTTTGCAGTCTTTCAAGTGGTGTTTCTAGGTTTACGTCGATACCAAGTAGCTGCGAAATCTCAGCCGGTTGAAGAGCTTGGTCTGTGCGGAAAATTTTATGGAGGCCATCGACATGTGTCTGGTTAGTTTTTGTATTTTCTCGCAATACCATCATCGCGGTTTGAATTTCATCGTCATTAAAACGCGCGCTCA
>JAYTZG010000051.1:0-18321 GCA_043742005.1 Minisyncoccota bacterium
TCGATGCGGGGTTGTAGTTCTTTTGCTTTGGCAAAAGTAGTCTTGATTTGGCCATCACGAATGAGGGACACCGCTAAACCACGGATCAGTGCTGTACGCTGACTGCGAGGTCGATTTAGGGTTCGGTTTTTGTTTGCGTGTCTCATAAGTGATTATTGTTCAAGGTGAAGGCTGTATTGTGTGAGCATTTCGACAATTTCTTCCAGTCCCTTCGGGCCAATGCCGTCGAGCGCTAGAATATCATCTTTTTTCTTTCGCACAAGGCCTCCAACAGTTCGGATAGAAGCTGCTTCAAGGGCCTGCAGAGTTCGGCTAGTAAGGTCGAGAGTCTCGATACGGGTCTTGAGAACCTCTTGGTTTGGCTCTTCCTTCTTTACTTCAGCTACCGGTGCAGCTGGAGCTGAGGCTGGATGAGTGTGTTCTTCTTGGAATCCGATCACCGCCTTGAGTTGGTGAATCATGATTTCGATAGACTTCTCAAGAGCTTCTCGGGCTGAGTAGGTACCATCAGTTTCAAGAGTGATACGAAGTCGGTTGTAGTCAGTACGGTCACCAACGCGCATGTTTTCTACTTCGTAGTTTGCCCTTCGGATTGGAGTGAAGACAGCATCCATGGCAATAGCGCCAATTTCCATCTTGTCCTTCATATGTACTTCACGAGGGACGTAGCCAAGGCCCTTTTCGATACGCAGCTCCATTTCGAGCTTAGTACCTTTGTTGGTGATTTCGCAGATTGGTTGTTCTGGGTTGAGGATTTCTACCTGGCTCGGGACAGTGATGTCTGAAGCTGTGACCATACCAATACCATTCTTCTTAAGAGTGATGGTAATAGGTTCGTCACTGTGTAGTGCTAGACGGATACGCCGAAGATTCAAGAGAATCATAATGACGTCTTCTTTCACACCGTCGATAGCTGAGAATTCGTGTTCGACACCGTCGATTTTCACTTGGGTGATAGCTGCTCCTGGTAGAGATGAGAGGATGATGCGACGAAGAGAGTTGCCTAGGGTGTGACCGTAGCCAGGGTAAAGGCCGTCGATTTCAAAAGTACCGCGGTTTTCTTCCTCTGATACTACTCGAGGCTTTGATGGGAGTGTTACGTTTGTTTCCAACATATTGTTATGAACTAAGTTTATTAATCCTCTAGTGATTATCGACTGTAGAATTCCATCACTTGCTCTGGGTCAAATAGAGTTTCTGTCGGATTATACTGCGGGGCTCCCTTGATTACTCCTTCTAACTTCTTGGCATCAAATGCTAGCCAGGCTGGCACTGATACAGGTTCGTGCTTCTCGGCAATTTCGGCGTACATTACACTTGACTTACTTCCCTCGCGGATAGTGATCACGTC
This sequence comes from Minisyncoccota bacterium, assembly GCA_043742005.1. Taxonomy (GTDB): domain Bacteria; phylum Patescibacteriota; class Minisyncoccia; order Phycocordibacterales; family UBA918; genus OLB19. The sequence continues at coordinate 1,352 of JAYTZG010000051.1, forward strand.
ACCAAGGCGAACCTTGTGAGACGGTACGTTAAGACGCTTCCCGTTTACCACAATGTGACCGTGAGACACCATTTGGCGGGCAAACTGACGGGTCTTAGCAAGACCGAGACGGTAGACAACGTTATCAAGACGGGTCTCGAGGCGGTCCATTAGGACGGCAATCGGCTGGTGACCTTTCTTGGCAATTGAATCGTCAACGTAGCGACGAAGTTGACTTTCGGTAATACCATAAGAGAAACGCATTTTCTGCTTTTCAATGAGCTGCTTTTTGTAGTCACTGGCTTGTCCAGGACGGCGGTTTGACCGCTTGCTGTTGTTAGCGCTGCGAGCAACGGAAAGTTCGAATTTAGGACCCTGAGTCTTTTCGAAGATTGCTGCACCAAGGCGCTTCGCAATTTTAAATTTTGGACCGATTTTCATAAAATAAAAACTATACGCGACGTGGTTTAGGTGCGCGCGGGCCGTTAAATGGAACTGGAGTCATGTCGGTAATACTAGTGATGCCGATTCCCTTTCCAGAGAAACCCCGCAGGGCTGATTCGCGACCAGCGCCCACACCGCGGACAACCACAGCAGCTTCTTTCATCCCCATTTGTTGAGCTTTTTCACCAATAATTTCACCAACCTTGGCGGCGGCAAAGGGAGTACTCTTACGAGAACCTTTGAATCCTAGAGCGCCACTTGATGCTGACATCACCGCGTTCCCCTTGGTATCACAAAGTGTGAGGAGAGTGTTGTTGAATGTAGCCAAGATATTGAGCTTGCCAGTAGCGAGCTTACGCTTGGGGATACGGTTAAGAGCTCGTGACGTTCCCGCCACATCTGAGCCTCCACCTTTTTTTATGATACGTTTCTTACCCATATGTCGTTACGAAATACATTTACTAATAATAATTTTTAAGTCTTTTCGAGCTTACGACGTCCACTTCCCATAGTCTTCTTTGCTCCCTTGAGGGTACGTGAGTTAGTTTTGGTTCGCTGACCTCGCGCAGGAAGGCGCTTGGCATGACGTGAACCACGGTAAGAGCCGATGTCTTTGAGTCGCTTTACATTGGCCGAAATTTCGCGTTTAAGTTCTCCTTCGATACGGAATGCTTCCACTTTTTCGCGGATGGCATTCTCCTCATCAGTTGATAGATCGGTAGGTTTCTTAGTGTGAGCGATTTTAAGGTCATCCAAGATTGTCTTGGAGCGAGAGAGACCGACTCCGTATACGGCTGTAAGCGCGTACGGCAGCTGCTTTGTGTCTGGAATTGTAATACCTGAGATTCTCATATTGATTCTATTATCCTTGACGTTGTTTATGTCGAGGCTTCTTCTTGTTGATCACGAAGACAACACCGCGACGCTTCACGATGACGTCATCCGGACTCATTTTTTTTACTGATGATCGTACTTTCATAATAATTACTTAAACGCGTTTTGCGATACGGGCTTTTCCCCCGTATGGATCCATGACCATTCCAACTTTGTCACCGACGAGAACGCGAATTCTAAACTTTCGCATTCGGCCTGATAGATAAGCGAGAATTAAACCATCTGACTCTTCTGTCTTGACACGAAAAAGAGCATTAGGAAGTGCTTCTTCAACAATTCCATATGTTAGCTCGTCCTTGACATCTGTAGTCTCTTGATCCATTAAACGTGGCTGAGTCTAACAAAGATGTGACAAAACGTCAACTAAGTTACCCTCAGTTGGATTTTTTACTGAGAATCTTTTTTTAGTTCCTCGATAACGATGATTTCCTCAGAATTTTCAGGGAAAGTTCGCTTCCAGAACGGAGTTATACTGACGCTGCCACTGTCAATTCCTGCGTGAGCAGAAAGAGCGTTATTTAAAGCGGTTTTTGGAAGTCCAGCTAAGTCACTAGTAAGTTTTTTGGCGTCGTATTCCCAAATTAGAAGAGGTTTTCCGGTCAGTTTAAAGCGGAGGGACGGTTCATTGGCGATAACTGAAGCGCTAGTCGTGCCGTTTGTGTAGCTGAAAGTAAGTGCTTCGGGTTTGTCGACGCGTACAGTGCCACCACTATAGGTAGCGATTGCTTCCTTCGCTAGGAAGGTACCGAATTCATCAGCCTTGAAAACAGGGATTTGCAGAACGGCTTGTTCCTTGATGGTTACCAAATCGTTACCGTACTGTACCGCTGGAAGTTGGTTGTACGTGATAGCAACTGCTCCCGGGAATGCAATAAATCCACTCGGTTTTTCAGTCTCAACTTTTTTAAGTAATTCGTCCCGAAGTTTGATCTGGAGAGCTTGTCTAGCCGTGCTCAGTTCGCCCTCATCAATCTTAAATTGTGGTCCATTGAAACCGCCAAGAAAAGCAGAACGATTTTCTGCGTAAATTGACTTGTATAAGTCATCAAGACCACCTTCTCGAAAGCCTGGTACATCAAACCGAGTACCGGCAGTTAGGTTGTAGCCATCTCCCACATCATCAGCGGTGACAGCAGCCTGAATAGTCCCTGGAACTGATGTTCCCGAACCGTCCTTTACTGCTCCGGGTACAATAACAGGATCTTTAATACGGAATACCTTTCCGTCTGGCGAACGAAAGCGAGTGTTGGCGATGATCCGTTCAGCTCCGGGTGTGGTTTTGATTATCTCGATCATTCCAGTCGCCTTTTCTTTTACATCAATCTGACCACTAGCTTTCACTTGGCTTTCAGCAGCCGCTTCAAGGGTAAGAATCTCATAACTTAAAGCGTTGTCGCGCTTGTCAGGATAGGCGGTGAACTCACTGTTGATGTTCGGTTCGCGGTGCTGCGGATTGATCGTGAGTTCAGTTTTACCCAAGGCAGCACTAAGACCAAGTGCACCACCGACAATAACCACAAAAAGAATCACTGAAATCATGATGTGGCGGCTTCCCTTTTTGGTGCCGTCTTGAATGACGATAGTAGGAATTTGCTCGCGCTCCATTATGGGCTCTTCGGGATCAGGTTCACCTACCGGTCGGATTGGCGAAGTGCTGAGGACACGACGCTTTCTCGGTTCAGCTGGACGAATATCCTGCAAATTCCATTTTTGGTTCATATACTATAAGTATAGCCTTTTATAAGTACTCAAAGTCGTTACAATGATTTTGTTTGTGGAAAAACTGAACAGACGGGAGCATCGCAGTATCTCCTGATAATGATTCTGAGCCATCTAGTCCCAGATTTTGTATTAGAGCCGGTGTTATCAAGCGAATATTTGGTTCTGATTTGAGTCTGCGCTTAGCTGCTTTCTCTACGATATCTCTAAATAGAGTCTCGCTTTTGAGGTCGGCGTGCAAGAATATCTGCTTGGGAATGGAAAGGTCGTCGCCAGTCTCATGAAAGAGGTCAGCGACTCGAGCCGTATATGCTTCGATAACTTTTTCCACTTCAGCTTTCTGAGATTCAGATAGATTTTCCATAAAAGCATATGGAACTTCGTTGTGTAGGTACTGAAATGCTTCAAGCAACGGTACCGAAGTTATGTCCGCGATTTCTCGTGCCAGCGAGAAGGAACCAAATGGTGTATGCGTGGCGTATTGTAGGGTGCCATCCCGGACGATACCGATTTCGGTGGCTTCGTAGGTGATATTGACGAGACATGAGTCAAAGGCGTTTTTAAAGATGTCACGAACAACGCAGTGCAAAATCAAAACATATGAAAGAGTGTGAATTTCGGTTGAGGGAAATAGTTTGTGTCTGAGATCGTCGATATGATCGATAAGATATTGTTGTGTCACAACACTGGCATGGGAAATACTCAGTTCGTTAGTTTTCTCACCCATTGGTCGTTTTACACGGTAGCCGTTGGCAAGCAAGTCCAGGGTGGTGCGCGCAATAATGGAAAGGCCGAGCTGACTAGCCGACTCGTTCTCGCTAAGTTCCACGGCGATTTTTTCTGTAGCCGTTTTGAGCAATTCTTCAATCAAACTAGCAGTAACCTCAAAGGCCTCTTCTTGGGTGTAGTTGATGGTTTTTGTTACCGTATATGACCATGGCGCTGCAATTGAACATTGGATTTCATCGACACGCGAACGTTTGTTGTATTCGTAGAGAGCACGCCTCCCTTCTACGTCGAATTTCAAAAGTGCATTAACAAGAGCTGTCATCACGGCTTTTGCACTTTGGTCGAGTGAATCGATATTTCGTAAAGGCGCATGCTCGCGGTGGCTCCAGATAATGGTGGGGGTAGATGTATTAGCTTTTGACGCCACTACTGCCACCAACACACTCCCGGAACCAACATCAATTATGGCCCCGATACGTTCGGCAGATTTAGAAAAAGAAAACAACGACATGTACCTACAGTATACAAGTCGTTGTTTTCAATTGTCGGCTTGCTTGGGGGATAGTGGCGGGTCGCCTCTCCCTGATATATTTTCGGGCACGCTCCGATGTTTGTAGTTGAAGGTGGTAAAGCAGATCCCGCGGACGGCTGAAAATATACCAGGGAGAGGCTCAGGTTGGATAGAGTGAAGGTTATTCGAGGACAGCTTTGACTCTTCGTACTCCTGCAGATGAGGATTCTTCTTTGATGATTTTGAAGGTGCCGTTGATGTCTTCCAATTTCTCTACATGTGGGCCGCCGCAGAGTTCCTTGGAGACAATTTTTTCGCTCTTTGTGGTCATGGTGTAGATTTTTACTTCGTCGGGGTAGCGATCCCAAAAACTGGCCTCAACGGTAGGGTCTGCTTCTGCTACACTCTTTGGTACAATTTCAACAGTAACCAAACCACCCTCCTTGATAGCAGCGTTAACGTACTCCTCTACCCTGTCGAGCACTTCGCGTTCTACTTTTTCTGGATGAGTAAAGTCATAGCGCAGTCGCTCACCGGTAATGTTTGAGCCAGCTTGGTGAACGTGTCCACCAAGTTCCTTCTGGAGACCGGCCAACATCAAGTGGTTGGCACTGTGTAGGCGCACTACCTTCTCTGAACTATCTGCCAACCCACCTTTAAACTTGTGTTCAGCTCCAGCGCGGGATTTCTCGCGATGTTCTTCCATTAATTTCTCAAAGCCAATTTTGTCCACGACGAGACCTTTTTCTTTGGCGATTTCCTCTGTGAGTTCAATTGGGAAACCGAAGGTGGTGAATAAGTCAAAAGCGTTTTGAGCGTTAATGGCTTTTATTGCCTTGGCAGATTCTTGGTCCACCACCTTCACCCCGTCTACTTCCTTGGTAGTCATGTGAACTTGAAGTGAGATTTTATTGAATTGCTTTAGTCCGTGTTCGAGTGTCTTGCGGAATTGGTCTTCTTCTAGAGCGATAGTGTGTTTGATTTGCTGGCTATTTGTTGCTAGAGCAAAATAATAATCACCATACATGTTGATTATACTTTCAGCGAGATTTTGCAATTCACCAGGTTTAATAGCAAGTACGTCAGCATAGCGGACGGCGCGGCGAAGGAGGCGACGAACGAAGTAGCCTTGCTCACTGTTCCCTGGTAGCACGTCGTCAGCAATCATAAAGACCGCGCCGCGGATGTGGTCGGTAATAACCCGGAAGGCTTCCAGATTATCTGCATATTTCTTTCCAGACAGTTGTTCAATCTGAGTAATAACGCAGTTGAGAAGGTCGATTTCGAAGACGTCGCCATCATTGTTGGCTGCAGCAGCAATACGCTCTAGTCCCCCACCGAAGTCGACGTTTTGCTTGGGTAACTTCTTAAATCCAGCTTCGGTTTTGATGTACTGCATGAAGACCGAGTTGCCGATTTCCAAGAAACGGCCACAATCACAGTTGGGATGGCAGTGCTCTCCCCATTTAGTATCGTGTGGAGTAGCAAAGTCGTAAAAGACTTCGCTATCTGGTCCGCCAATTTCTCCAACTGGCATCTTTTCAATTTTGCCGGCACGTGTCCACCAGTTTTTAGCTGCGTCGTAGTAGAATATGCGTTCACCCTCCTTCATTCCGCGCTGTCCTCCGGCTGCTTCTGAACCCATTTCGCCGACACCTGCTGATACGCTCCGCTCCGCAAATAGCCGTTGCCAGATTTCTACTGACTCAGTATCGCGCGGTACGTTATTTGCTTCGTCACCTTGAAACACTGTGACATAAATGCGCTCCGGATCTAATCCAACTTCATCAACCAGAAAGGTGTAAAAGAAAGGTAGTTGTTCCTGCTTAAAGTAGTCACCAAGAGACCAATTGCCGAGCATCTCGAAAAAAGTCGTGTGACGGTTGTCGCCCACTTCCTCGATGTCGTCAGCCCGAAAACACTTCTGTGAGTTTACTAGGCGCGAGCCAGAAGGATGTTCAGTACCCATTAGGTACGGAATGAGTGGCTGCATCCCGGATGAAGTGAATAGAGTCGTTGGGTCATTATCAGGAACGAGCGACGCAGATGGGATTGCGACGTGACCTTTTTTGACCATGAAATCAATATATTTCCGGCGAATTTCGTTTCCTGATATAGACATAGTGAATAATTTTATTTAACAAGAGAAATATAGCAAATGTGAGCAGTCCGTCCAGCAATTTAGTCCGGGCCGAAGGCCCAAATTGGGACGTAAATTCACCCCAAGGGTACTTCCATTTTTATTGTCGACTAAAGTCATCTTAAAAATTAGGGCGCCAATAGTCGCTCGCGCCCGGAGGCGGAGCCGTAGGAAGTACTCTTGGGGTGCTCGTTTTTTCATTTAATAACAAATAAAGCCGTGGCGTCCACGCCACGGCTTTATGGGCGTCGTCATTATTGCGGAAACACGTTGATGATGGCCGCTGAGCATTCTGTGCCAGAGCAGGTCAAAAATGGTGTATAGCCGTAGAAATAGACTTCCATGAAGTAACCTAGGACAATCAGCATCAGCCCGATGACGGTAATGGTGTGCTCTATACGGTAGCCGCGCAAAACAGCCATATCAATCCGCTTTTCCTTTACTAAACTACTGTGGGCAATAATCACACCGATACCAAGGAGTACCTTGCCGAATGTTCCGATAGTGAGTCCCCAAAAAAGTATGTTCATACGCGCTATTATGCCACAGTCTTCATAAATCCTTGAAGTTCCTTTTGCACACTACTCACTGGCCCAGCTCCACTGACAGTTAAGGTGGCAGGATCAAGATAGCGCTTCAGAGCGGTATTTACTTCGTCGAGTGTCACTGTCAAAAGACGCTTCTTATGTTCTTCGATTTCTGCGAGCGAGAACTTTTGCAGATGATAAGCGTGGAGCTCTCCCAGAAGACTAGCGGTAGAGTCGTTCTTTAGCACCTGGCCGGTGTGGAGAATTTGTTTGAAGGTTGTGAGTTCGTCCTTGGTGATGCCGTCCTCGTGAATCTTTTTGATTTCTCGGAAGGTCGAAGTGAGACCGCGGGCGGCATCTTTCGGCGAAAAGAAGGTCATGACGCGCCAGTAACCCTGCTCCTCATTCATGAAGGACTCAGTTTTGGCGTAGATACCGTATGTAAGACCCTCCGCCTCGCGTACGGTACTCATAAGTCGGCCGGCAAAACCACTCCATTTCCCTAGTACGGTAATCCCAAACATCAGGGGCAGGAAGTCTGGGTGATGAAGCGTGATAGGAATCGGTGCGCCAATACTAAAGTCTATGTTTTGGCGGCTCGGTATGTCTTTTAGAACCAGGCCTGGTTGCGGCGGTGTTTGTTGGTGAATACCAAACTCTCCCAGTTTCTCTTTAGATAATTTGTTGGCTGTGCTTACGGTCTTTTTGAAAGTAGCGATATGTGCTTTGTCACCCGCAATGGAACAGGTCCACTGAAGATTTTTTGTGTGGATATGAAGTTTTTGTAAGTCTTTGGGGGCAATCGCACCAATAGCTTTGATGAGCGTATCTTCGCCGTGAGTGTAGCGCCTGTCGTGGACGCCGTAGAAGGCGTTACGTAGTTGTTCATGGGCGATGGCTTTGCTGTCTTCTTTACTTTCTTTAATAGCATTAATGACGGTTTGTTTAATGCGCTTTTGTTCGGTGGCACTAAAGTGCGGCTCCTTAAGCATAGTCTCAACGAGCTTGAGGACTTTAGCAAATACATCAGCCTTTGAGCGAATGAAAATAGTCAAAACGCTATCAGAAATCGAAGCCGAGATGGTAGCTCCCAGTGAATTGACGGCATCGAGAAATTGCTCTCTCGTATACTTCCCCGCTCCGGAGAGCAGTGCATCGGTATAGAGTAGTTCAACTGCTCGCTTTTGTGCCGTGCGCTCTTCGTGGAGGTCGGCAGAAATGTACGCCACCACGGTTTTGTTTCCTGGTTGCTCAATAGTAGCTAGGCTGTAGCCGGTGGCTTCAAAAATGGAGTATTTCATAGACATTATTTAGAGCGGGTGCCAATAAAATAGCCAATCGTCATTTGTTTTTCGATGAAGTGATCACTAATAGCCTGGAGCACTTTCTGGGGAGTGATGTTGGCGAGAATCGTCGGTGTCTTGGCGTAGGCGGTCCAGTGACCAGAGGCGACATATTCAGTGAGTTCAGCCGCAATCCGCAGCGAGCTATCGCGGGCAAATAGTTCGTCAGTGAGAAGTTTGGCTTTTACCTTCTTCAAAAGTGGGGTAACGGTCTTTAGGTCGAGTGCGCGAATGAGTTTGAGAACTTGCGCTTCCACCACTTCGTGCTGCTTACCTTCAGTCAGAGTGATAGTGAGGGTGCTGATGTTTTCCTCGGAGGTTGGTTCGAGCATGCCGTCGACGTTGGTAGCAATACCGGTGTCCACTAGCGCCTTACGAAGGATACTTTCTGGTCCGCTAGTAAGTACTTCAAGTAGTGCGCTCAGCACGTACCAATCGTCGCTGGGAAAGCCAGCGTGCTTGATGCCAAAGCTAATGATGTTTAACTCTGACGGACGTTCGACCAGCACTCGCCGGAGGCCTTCTTGTCTTGGTTCGGTAATATGAAAGCGCGGAATGATTGTAGTTGGCTTTACAATGCCGCTAAACTGCTTTTTAACGGCCGTTAAGGCGGTTTTTTCATCCACATCACCAATCACCATCATGACGGCGTTGTCGGGACGATAATAGAAACGATAGAAGCGCTCGAGGGCAGCCGCGTTGTACTGCTCTATGTCTTCACGATAGCCGATGGTTTCGTGTCCGTAAGGGTGCGAGTGATAGGCGGTACCAACCATCGCAACACTCAGACCAAAGTATGGGTCACCATTGTTCATATCAAATTCGCTCAACACATTTGAACGTTCAGGCGCCAGACTTTCGTCAGTTAAAATCACTCCGTTCATGCGCTCGGCTTCGATTTTAAGCGCACGGTTGAGGTGTTCAACTGGATAGCTGAAGAAGTAGGTGGTGCGGTCTTTCCAAGTGTTGGCATTAAGAATACAGCCGGTTTCTCGTTCAAATTGCATCGAGGAAGAATCCCAGTCTGCAGCGACGTCAGTCACAGTTGGCTTAAACAGCATATGTTCGAGCATATGTGCTACTCCAGTCTCACCGCGAGTTTCATCGCGTGCGCCAACCAAATAGGTAATATTTGTAGTAACTACGCCGGTATTTGGCCGATGGTGATACAAGACCCGCAAACCGTTTAATTTCAAAACGTATTCACTTACTTCGCCGGCGGTTGTGACATGGGTAAAACCGGGCACTGGAGATTTTTTAGTAGTTGGTAGTTGATTTTTCGACATCGATGAGAAATTGTTTAAATTCTTTAAAGGTATGGTTGAACTCGTGAATGATGTCACTCTTGAGGCGGCTATTAATGACGTTAGCAACAGCCTGGTAAGCCTCAAGTCGGTCTTCGGTTTGTGGTCCAAAATCTTGAATAAATCGTTTGTGGTCGTCGTGGTATTCCTCTACGATAGTGCGAAAATTATGTGATTTATCCGCTGCGGCAATAATTAAGGCTTTTTCCGAACCAAGCTTAAGTTGCTTGGCGTAGGCGTGCTTTTTTTCAAGCCAGGATAACTTGTTACCTTTAGCGTCAGTTTTTGGTTCGGTCAGAGTGAGGACGATTTCAGTCACTGGCCCACCAAAGTCTTCTTTGATTTCTTCTAAGCTGTAGTCAGTATCTTCCAAAGTGTCATGCAGAAAAGCGGCAACAATCGTGTCTTCGTCCTCAGTGTAGTCAGACAGAATCAGTGTCACAGCCATCAAATGCGAAATATACGGCAGAGGTAAAGAACCCATACGAAGTTGGTCTTGGTGCAAAATGCTAGCGGCCCGAATAGCCTGTTCAACTTTGTATGAGTACATAGTGATTACCTCCGGGCGTTTCGTTGCTCGTCGTCGCGTCTTCTTTGAGCATCTGATTGTGCCTGTGTACGCTTTTGTTCAAGGTTAGCGATTTCACGGTCAAGACTTCTCATTTCGTTCTCGATTCGCTTTTCCTCTCGCTCAAGTTCGAATTCAATTCGCTTAATTGCATCTTGAGCTCGCTTCCGAAGTTTTGTCTCATCATCACGAGCAATTTGTTGCTCCTTGCGAAGTTTTGTAAGTTGATCATCAATGCGTCGTAATTCTGGATCCATAATTTATATATTATACCCTTCACTCTTTAAAATACTACGTTTTTTATCAATTCCACCGCGGTTATACCCACCCAGGGTCCCATCCGAGCGGATGACACGGTGGCATGGCACAGTTTCATCATAGTTGTTAGCCATAGTGTTAGCTACCGCCCGCGCTGCACCAGGTTTGCCAGCCGCGTAGGCAACCTGTTTGTAGGTCAGCACTGTCCCCTTAGGGATTTTGCGGACTACTACGCGAACTTTTTCCTGGAATTGAGTCATAGATTATTTCTTATTCGCGAGGTGAATTGCCTGCAGTTTTTTTCCAGCCGTTTCGCGGTAGGGGCAGAACTCGCAACTAGTTCCAATTGGTGGAAGTTGTTCTGAGTCTAGATTGGCTTTGATGTCAGCCAAGGTGGCGTCAATCCACGAAACGTCAGTCTCGACTGAGACCAGTGTGGTTTGAAACATAAGTGTATCGTCAAAACTCTCAAGATTTTTATCAGCGTTGGCATATACCAGATAGCCGGTGGTATCGACCTTAAAACCGTTTTGTTCTAAAAGCCAGCGGTAAACACCGAGCTGACGAGTGTACTGAACTTCCCAAGGACTATCGCCAAGTTTTTCGATGCGCCCCTCTTTTGAGGTGGCTTTGTAGTCAACGATAATCAATGTCCCGTCTGGTTTTACCCAAATATCATCCACTCCTCCACTTATCACAAGTCCAGTTGGCTCGTGTGTGTGCATAATTCCAACAAAAGGGTCTCTCCATGTGTCCATTTCCTTGTGAGCGAACGGTACAGCCTCTAGCTCGTACTCGAGCATAATCGGATGTGCACGTCTTTCCTTTCGATAGACATCAAATTCCTTCTTAAATAGTTCATCAACCGCAATGTTGAGATTAAAAGACGGAAACCCCGGTCGCTTAGTGCCAAGCTTGTTATCAAGGTAAAAACACCGCGGACACTCCATAAAAGAGTCTATCTTAGACCGCGAAAGCTTCCACTTCGCTCCCCCATAATTCCACTCTGCACTACGAGTAGGGTTATATTTCTTGATGTATTCAGCCATTTGATATCAAGTATAACATCCCAATCATTTAGATAACAAAACCGCTCGGATGAGCGGTTTTGTGGTCGGTCATTTGAAGTGAATTACTTAGCCATGAAAGTACCAAAAGTACCTTCTAGCTTTTCGTCACCGCCCCAGTCGTTGTCACCCCCTTCTTTGTAGAGAGAGATCGCGTACTTTTGGCCAGCTACGGTAGGGCGAGTAAGTTCGATTTCGGCTGGGACGAGTCCGTCAGCCTTACTGAAACGTGCGGCACCGAGTACGTAACCTTCCTTGTCGTCTTGGTAGTCTCGAATCGCAACCCAACCTTCTTCTACTGGGTAAGTAGCGCTGTCGATTGCTACAGTCATTGCCGCGGCTTGATCCTTGATAACAACGTCGGCATCACCAACTGAAAGTGTCTTTACTCCATCATTCTTGGTCGTCTTTTCTACTGTTGACGAAGCGTTCTTCTCATCCATCTTCTTGTCTTCTTTCTTTGAAGCGTCGCTAGGACCTGAGAATGCCCACACGAGCATACCACCGATAAGGAGTCCGACTACAAAAGCAACTAATGTCTTTTGTGAGTCCTTTGTTTCTACATCTGCCATACGAATTTATGATTTGCTGAATTAAGTAATGAATCGATTATATCACTTAAAAAAGGCCTAAAATATTGACATTAAGCCGTTTTACGCTCCTGTAATCTCAGCGGCTTCCTGAAGAACCGCCTCGTGCTTCTTGGTTGAAAGGTGTAGGTGACGAAGAACACTGGGTTGGGTTAGGATTTCACGGCACAAAATAACGTTTCGGCTGATAAGAGTTTCGATTTGAGATGGGGACAGGCTTTGTAGCACTGTAATCGGGTAAATATTGGCCTTTTGGATGCGGTCGTGCAGGTTGTTGTTGCGTGGGTAGTCCCAACTCAAAAGCTTTATTCCGACACATTCACCGTAGCGCTCAGCGGCTGAGGTGAATTTGGTGTTGGTAATTAGCCAGAATTCTTTGATACCACAGATATCGTCAGTGCAGATTCTGGCTTCTTTTAGGTCAAGTAGGCGAGCGTAAGAGTACATTGCAACCTGCAGATCAGACTTGATGCCCGGTCTTGCGTGGAATTTGGCCTCAGCAACAAAGCTATGGTCGTCTTTGTAGGCAGCCACGTCGATTTCGTGTTCAGCGCATTTTCCCGAGATGATGCTGCCAGTGGTAGTTTTGTAGCCGTCCATTTCGAATAATCTTCCCAGGAAAAGCTCAAATGGAAATCCTGTTGGACCAAGTCCAAAGAGTGCGCGGCGTAAAGAGTAGCGAGCAGCTGCCGGCGCTTGATGTCTGCGTAGTAAAGAAAAGGCTTCGCGGTAGATTTCTTGTGTAAGCATGCCACTACGAAGTGACTTAGTAAGCTCTGTCACAATCTCGTTTACTTCGTCGGGGGCGGCTCCAGCGCGCCTAAGGGAGCGGCGCAGTTTTTCAACTTTAAAATATTCAGTTGAGCCATCGGCTTTGGTGATGAGAGTGTGTGTCATGTACAAAGAAACATTTTTGTTTACTGGATTATACCACCACCAATACAGTGACTACCGCGGTAAAGCACACATGACTGACCAGAGGCTGGTTGCTCGGTTGGTTCGTTTATATTGAGGGTTAGAGTGTCGCTTCCCTGTTCCATGAGAGTCACTTTAAATGGCACTTGTCTGTAGCGAAATTGTGCTTCAACTATGTCGGCCACTACTAACGGGCTACGCAATATGGTGTTGGTGAGTGCTACAGCGTCATTTTGTTTAGTTACTTTTCTTTCTTCTGAAACTGTTAGAGTATTATTGTCTATATCGCGAGCAACGACATAGTGATGCTTACGAGCAGTGTCTTTGTTATTGAGAGTAAAACCATGTCGTTGTCCCAGGGTGTACACTAACGCACCTTGATGTGAACCAATCACATCACCTTGCTCATTTAGAACGTCCCCAGACTTTAAATCGATGTAGTGTGACAGAAATTCGGGAATATCTATGTGTCCGAGGAAACAAACACCTTGACTATCTTTCTTGGTGGCGGTCGGAATGCCGGCTTTGCTGGCTTCTAGGCGAATAGTTTCTTTTTCGGTGTCTCCAACTGGGAATAGAGCGAAGTCGAGTTGGTCTTGTGTAAGGGACCAGAGGAAGTAGGACTGGTCTTTGTTTCCATCAATACCTCGGTGAAGTTCAGCTACTCCGGTTGTCTCTATTCGTTTTACGTAGTGACCAGTAGCAATAAAATCGGCTCCCCTCTCCTTGGCAAAGTGCATGAAAGCACCGAACTTAACTTCTTTATTACAAAGCACATCTGGATTGGGAGTGCGGCCGGCTTTGTATTCACTTATGAAATAATGGGCAACTTCGTCACGATAGGTAGCTTCTGCGTCGCAGGTAAGAAACGGAATCTCTAGATGAGCGGCTACCCGCATAGCATCTAGTCGCTCCGCTTCCCAGTTACAAACCATAAAGTCTGGATGCCAAACTTTAATAAAAACCCCAACTACAGTATAGCCTTGTTTTTTAAGCCTGAGGGCCGCTACTGAAGAGTCGACACCTCCAGAAAGTCCCACAAATACGGTTTGGGCTTTTGACATGGCAAAACGTTACCACTAACTTAAGCTAGCGTAAATAGAGTTCAACGTTGCGACGGTGCTCATCGAAGGTTTTGGCGTAATGGAAGTTCCCTTCCATGTCAGTGATGTAGTAGACATAGTCAGTCTTGGTGGGCTCAAGAACAGCCATGATGGCATCTAGACCAGGGTTGCCAATAGGGGTCGGTGGAAGACCACGATTGGTGTAAGTGTTGTATGGAGAATCAATTTTTAGGTCTTCGGCCGTGAGTTCCTTTAGCGACTTGTCTAGGATGTACTCGACAGAAGCGTCGGCTTGGAGTGGCATACCAGCCTCCATACGTCCCTGAAGAATTCCCGAAACCATATTCATTGATTCTGGTGAGTTTGCTTCACGTTCCAGAATTGAGGCAAGAATCAAAACACCGTTTATGCCAAGTGAATGTTCTTCCATTTTTACTTGAATAGACTCAGTTTTTTCAGCAAAGGTTTGCAGCATCAAATCAACTAGCTCATCCGCAGAAAAGTCTTTTGGGATGTAGTAGGTTTCAGGGTAGAGTTTACCCTCAAGTGGTGTAGCCCTTTCAATAAAAGCGGCTTTGTCAAAGTTGAGAAGATTTGCTTCAACAACCTCAGCCAATTCAGTGACTCGTTCTCCTTCAATATGAGTTAGTCGTACTAAATCAGAGTCAAAGTCACCAGCGACCAGTCGCTTGGCTGCGTCAGTAGCCGTTAAGGGTTCGGTAAAAACATAGCGACTAGCTTTAATGTCCATCGGTTCGTAAAAAAGTGTAATGACAAAATAAAGCAGTGTGCCTGAGCGAATCACCCGGGCTTCTTCCAGCTGTCTGGTAACTGCCTTTACACTAGTTCCAAGCTCAATTTCTACTGAAACTGGCTCTAAGAATGGACGAGGCGCTTGGTTGAGCATATAGACGCCGACTGTAACAACAAGTAGCGAAAAGCCAGCAAGTCCAATAACTAGCCAAAAGAAAGTCCAAAAGGACAATCCTTTCTTTATGACGGCGGTAGTAGGTAAGTTTGTTTCTATCATGACCATGAAGTTGGAAGAGTTCCGGTAGGAAGATTGGTTGGAGCGTTGCGCCGGACTGATCCAACGCGTGAAAGTGCTGGAGTGACAATAGATTTACCAGGGATGTGGTACATGCTAGCTAGTTCTTCTGACGACATAACTTTCGGTGCGTCTGCGAATTTCTTAACGTCACTGGTTAGATAGTTTCGACCTTTATAGAAGTCGAGTTCGCGGCGCTTATAGTACTGTTTTTTATGCCCAGAAGGGTCGGAAAACCACGGCCAGTCAAAGTCAGTACGCCACTTTAGTCCAATACCATTGCGGCCTATTATATCCCACTGCGACATACCTCGAAGAATCGGACCGATCATATCACCATCAAATTTCTTTTTATCGAGTGTGATGTACATGGCGCGGATCGCCACCTCGTAAGCGTATTTTTGAATATTACGCTCTATGGCAGTGATGGTGTCGCGCTCTCCCATTGTGAGCTTAGTTTGAGTCTTCTCTTCATCAGGATCTATTTTGGAGGTTTCTCGACCCATGATTTCGGAAATTTTAGCCTTGCCTGCTTCGTCCCAGGTTCCGTGGGCATGTAGTTGGCCGTTTTTGAAGTCTTGCTTTACGTGTGGTGTACAAAGCCACTGTATCCAAATGCGTTCGTGCGGTTTACACTTTCCAATATGTTCTAAAATAGGTGCCATCGGCTCGAATTTTTCTTCCTCCTTTGGCATACGGTCAAGCCCAAACTCAATGTATGTCTTGATTGGGAAAACATCTTCCTTTTCTTTCTTAACAAAGTGGAAGGCCATGAAGTCATGCTTACTGAGGTCATTGCGTACCTCCGCAGTGTAGTCAACGACTTCCTCCGTTACTTCGATACCTGGGTAGTGGGCGTATAGTAGAGCCTCCAGTGCATTCTTAATCTTTTTTCGAGGTACGTTGGCATAGAAGCGAACTTCCCCATCAACAAAAGCTAATTCAAAACTGAATGTAAGTGGACGCTTACCGTCGATGTACGTTTGCACCAAGTTGTCTCGCGCGTAGCTATTGAAGAGCTGTGAAAACACACTTTCCATAGCTTCTGGAGATTTAAAGACTTCTTGGGGTGGTTTGATTCTAAGTGTGGTTCGACCGTTATCATCTTGGAATTTAAGGCCGGTGTAGTCTTGCCAACGTTCAAAGAAAATATGGAACAGTGTTACGGGAATCCAGATTGGCGATAGGGCAACCAAGAGCGACAGAATGGGGATAAAATCCACATTCATGAAGCTCAGCATGTAAAAAATCACTCCCAAGCCAAGGAAGAGAAAGAGTGGACCAGCGACGCTTCCAAACAGTGCTTTGAACAAATCACCCATAGGTAAACTATTGTACCATCAAAACAAAACACTCCCGACGGTTGTCGGGAGTGTTTTGTTGATTTCGTGGATATACAATTTATACAGGGTCTAGGTAAATGAGTGCAATCCGAGGCGTCTGAGAAAAATACGACGAGGTGTACAAGAGTACATCGAGATGTATTTTTCGAAGGACAACGAAGGAGTGTGCCATTTACGTAGATCCTCTTAGTCTGCTACGGCGTAAGTGCCATTTGCTAGCCTTTTGAATAGGTTTGCATCTTGGAGGTTAACTAGAATTGTGTTGTCTTTGACATAACGCTCCTTGCGGACCTTGTCGATGATTTCCTCGCGGGAAAGTGGACCTTCGGCTTCAAGAATCTGTCGCAGGACATCCTTTACCACACCGGTCGAGTATCCCCATTCTGAGAGTGCGTAGAGACCACGGCCGACTAGTACAAAACGGGCATCCTTGATAAGTTCGTTGTGGGTAGTGGCTACGTGCGCGTTGTGATCAAATAGTTCGTTGATAGTTTTGGCAACTTCACGGAAGTGCATCGGAGAACCAT
>JAYTZG010000052.1:0-8269 GCA_043742005.1 Minisyncoccota bacterium
TCGAATTGAAGAATCAGCAAAGCTCATGGTGCTGTCGGTGGAAGATTATCTCAATGTCTCTCGTATTGAGTCAGGCAATATGAAGTACAACCTTAGTGACTTCGATGTAAAGGAGATGACCGAGCATATTTGTGACGACATGCGTCCAGAAGCTATGAAGAAGGGTCTTGTCCTACTTTTCCGTAGTGACCTCAAGGGTCAGGGTATTGTGAATGCTGACATCGGCAAGACTAATCAAATCATTCAGAACCTCCTCAACAACTCTCTCAAGTATACGCCGAAAGGTTCTATAAATGTTTTTGTACGCGATGACCTGAAGAGTAAACGCATTTACGTTTCAATTACAGATACCGGTATCGGTATGAGCGAAAAAACCGCCGATTCACTTTTCCAAAAGTTCAGCCGCGCCGACAACGCCAATAGCGTAAACGTCTCTGGTACCGGCCTCGGCCTCTACGTAGCCCTAAAAATGGCCGAACAAATGGGCGGCACCATCTCCTGTGAATCCGAAGGCGACGGCAAAGGTTCGACCTTTACGTTTGAATTGCCGCTTGGGTTGTAGTAAGGTAACTACATTATTCTATGAAAATACTTCAGCTCAACGCTTGGGGAGGAAAACTGGGTTCGCAAATAATCGCCTTACTTCAAAGAGAGCAAGCGGACGTCGTATGCTTTCAGGAAGCGTTGCGCTTCCCAGGGGGTCGATCGTTTTTATTTGATGACATTGATTCGATTGCAAAAATAACCGGCTACGAACACATTAACTTTTCTCCTCATGTCGGCTACCCGCTAATGAAACGAACAGCACAAATGGGATTAGTAATTTTAAGCAGACATCAATTCACAGGAGCAGTCATCACGCCACTACGTCTTACTTACAACGGTGACTTCGATTTAATTGCCTCTGATTACAATATACAAAGTCTCCAACACGTCTCTATAAAACACGGAATGATATCGCTTCATGTTCTTAACTACCACGGATACCACATTCATGAGCACAAAAATGGATCTCCGGAGACACTTCGCCAGTGCAAATTGATTAAGGATTACATATGTACCTTATCTGGGCCTGTAGTTTTGTGCGGAGATTTTAATCTAGCACCACAAAGCGCTTCCATTGCCCTGATTGAGGAAAAAATGGTAAATCTTGTCACTGAAGCGCACACTATATCCACCAGAACTGAGCTGACTGTCAAACAGGAAGTGTGTGATTACATATTCACTTCAAGTGATCTATCCGTAAAACATTTTGTAGTCTTAGACGATGTTGTCTCAGACCACCGCGCTCTTGTTTTAGAAATACAAAAAGCGGGTTCCGTGTGCACGGAACCCGCCTAGTAAGTGTCACACAGTCGATGGCAATCGACCCAGTTGGCGACCTGCCCAAGCATCATGATCATACTTACTTCGCCAGAAGTAATGGAGATGGTGGGTTTGTAGCAGGCGGCATGGTGGAGTATGCTCCATTGGTCAATCATCGAAGTACGTACCTGGATCTCGACGCAAACATTTTCCACCTTCAAATAATAATGCAAAGCGCGGTAGTACGGAGCGCTTTCTGGTCCGATAAGCCGCTTAAAGTCATTATGGACAAACGGAAAGGTGTTAAAGATAAAAAGTTTTTCCCACCTAGTCTGTTCGTTCAACGTTTTTAGAGTGTGACTCAGGGCTGAAATTGACCGAGGTACAATCTGAAACCCCACGATATCGAACAAAGCGCGCTGACCATTCTCTCGCTCTTTATTAACCATGTCTTCGACGCTAGCAATGCGGTGCCTTACAATAAACTCCGCTTCCGGAAACTTACCAGCACACCAAAGCTCCAATTCTTTAATCGCTTCGAAATTATTCGGTACGAAGTCTCTGCGACGGAGCAAGTGATTATCCGTATAAATAGCAGACAAGTCCGTTTTCTCCATATCGTTACCAAATCGCAGTTCTGGTAGAATTTTTAGGCATTTTTTCCGTAACTCGTAACCGCTAAGAGACTTGGTCTTAGACCGATAAAGAGTAAGCCCATCATAGATTAAAGGTACATCAAGCTTGGGCACTTTACGAAGGAGCGCTTCAAGAGCATCGAACATGCTGAATTCCTAGGAACAGAGGGTCTCCTAATCAAAATGATGCATCTTCCAGTTTAAATTGTCAAATAGCACACTAGATTCTTCAGCCAAGACACCGCAAATAATTTCAGGGCCATCTTCAATTCCCTGAGAAGTGAACGGTTCTGATATTTCTGCAGATAAAATATTCCAACGAGTATGACCTCCCAAATGTGGTGAAGCGACCGAAAACACCACTCGCTTTATTCCATAGTCACGAATGATAAAGGAGCACATAGCGCATGGTTCGAAGTTTGTATATAAAGTGCACTCACGCAGCTCATTCTTTTGATTTCGTGACAGAAAGTCTTTTACAGCATTAATCTCAGCGTGTCCAGTAATGTCTACCAGCCCTGTATTCTGACCCTGAGCAACAACAACACCATCTTGAACTAAAACAGAGCCAAACGGCAGGTCTCCGCCCGCAAGGCTTTCTGAAGCCAAATCAATACAAATTCTGATGAATTTCCCATGGTCAGTACTTTCTTCTTGTTTCATTTATATAAGAATATCATTTTTTACAAAGAACTCACAAGCACGCTAAAAATAAATACTCATACCGTAAACACCCCCGGCACCGGCCTCGGCCTCTACGTAGCTCTAAAAATGGCCGAGCAAATGGGCGGTACTATCTCATGTACTTCCGAAGGCGACGGTAAAGGCTCCACCTTCACCTTTGAATTACCGTTGACGATGTAGACATAAACGTGAAAAAATCTCTTTTTTAGCACTTTTTCACGGTTATTCTTTATTGACTCTATCAATCATATCAATTATACTAATTGATATGATTGCAAAAAACATCTCGGCAATGGAAGCGCGTAAGCGCTTTGGTGAAATAATGAATCTTGTTGCACTGCGCGGTGAGAGTTTTACCATTGCGCGGGCAGGTAAACCTCTAGTGAGAATAGTACCTGTCGCTCCCGTGGACGAGGATGTGTTTGAGCGCCCTTTCTCAACTTTTGCCGAATGGAACGAACCATCGAACGATGCTTATGACTCACTATAAAAGAGGGGACGTATTGGTCACGGATTTTCCATTTGTTGACCGAGGTATCACCAAGCGGAGACCTGTTCTTTGCATAGCTCACATTACTCCACAGAACGGCACTACTCTTTATTGGGTGCTTATGATCACAAGCACAGAAACAAAAAGTTGGAATGGCGACATCGACATAGATAATTACAAAGCGGTAGGGTTACCTGTACCCTCGCTTATACGAACCACGAAAATTGCCTGTATCGACAGCTCACTAATAACTAAGAAGGTCGGCTCAATAGACAAAGCGACTCACGAAACAGTTATAAACTCAGTCCAAGCGACTATTCTAAATTAGCTGTTATTAGCCGAACTATGAAATGTACAAATACACAAATATTTCTAATCTCGATAGGAATTTTGATATGGGCACTTGTAATCTTCTTTGCGTGGCAAATGCAGCAAAATTACGACTTCTATCTATGGGTTATTAATCAACCCATATTAGCTAACCTAGGTGGCGCGAGCAATCAAATCATACTTTACGGCGCAGGTTTTATGATTGGATTAATGTTTGTTTGTGGCGCTGCTTTAATAAAGCGAAAATTATAACCCTTTTCCAAAAGTTCAGCCGTGCTGACAACGCTAACAGTGCAAACGTCTCCGGCACCCGCCTCGGCCTCTACATAACCCTAAAAATGGCCGAACAAATGGGCGGCGCCATCTCCTGTACTTCCGAAAGCGACGGCAAGGGAAGTACCTTTACGTTTGAATTGCCGCTTGCGACATAATTGGTGTAGAGGCTGTTATTTGGTAGTATATCTCTATGTCTAACAGCAAAAAGCGGCTACTTACTGGACTTCAATCTTCGGGGACGCTTCATATTGGGAATTATTTTGGGGCGCTTAAGCCGTTTGTTGATACTTATGAACAATACGATAGCTACCTGATGGTAGCTGATTATCACGCACTGACTTCACTGCGTGACCCAGTGGCACTGCACGCAAATATAATTAATGTCGTAAAAGACTATCTCGCGGTGGGGGTGGACCCGAGCAAGGCAGTTATCTTCCGGCAATCGGACAATCAAGACCATATGGAACTTGGTTGGGTACTCAACTGTATGGTGACAGTGCCGTTTTTGATGCAGGCCCACTCATACAAAGACAAAGTAGCGAAGGGACTCGATGCCAACGCTGGACTCTTTACCTACCCAATTCTTCAAGCAGCTGACATCGCACTCTACAACATCGACGTTGTGCCAGTGGGTGAGGATCAGCGTCAACACATCGAGTACGCTCGCGAAGCGGTAGGGAAGTTCAATCGGGCGTATGGTGAGGTACTCAAGGAGCCGGCAGAAATGATTTTGGACAGCGTAGGGGTAATACCTGGTACCGATGGGATGAAGATGAGTAAGAGTTACGGAAACACGATTCCGCTCTTTGGAACTCAAGAAGAAATTGAGAAAGCGGTAATGAGTATCGTGACTGACTCTAGTGGGGACCGGCCAGAAAATGTCTACGCTATCCATCGTCTTCTGAAGTCCGCCGCGGAACTCGACCCTATCTACGAAGCCCACAAAGGTCGCTACGGTGACCTCAAGAAGACGCTCGCGGACGATCTAGAAACCTTCATCGCGCCGATGCGTGAACGCCGCGACAGTATCACTGATGAGCAAGTAAAGGACGTTCTCGCGGATGGAGTTGCGCGCGCAAAAACCGTTTCAAACGAAACTATTGCAAAAGTACGTTCAGCTATTGGTATAGCTCTATAAACATATGGATGAAAGCTTTAACATCAGGGGTTCAAAAATATACGAATCAGCGACAGAAAAGGTTTGTGCCAGAATAGACTCCTTAGCCAAGAGTGACGGGTTTGAGGTTGTTTACACCGACAGTGAGGAAGAGGGGACTATTAAATTTTATCTTGTTCAAAAAAATTCTGCTTTTGTAGAAAAGGATGTATACCTAGCGTTTATTGGACGCCTTACCATTACTGACTTAGTTCTTACAGAAGAAAATACTAAGCTCGTTGAAAAACCTGGATACGACCCCTATATTGAAGTGGAACCACGAAAGGAGATGAAGTAGCTTGACACTTTTTTCCCATCTGCTATTTTTATAAATAGACAAAACCTTTGATTTTGGTCCCGCTTTGCGGGATTGGGCCAAAGTCGTCAAAAGACAAGGTGACCTCTGCGTTAGTGGAGGTTCGGCATCCTCCGTAACCATGGGATAACTGATGTCGGCCGCAAGGCGCCTGAGTCAGCGAGATACTCTTAATATAAGAGTGAAGTAAGGTGGCACCGCGGAAATCCGCCCTTATAATACAAACCTATTGTTTGTGTTATAAGGGCGGTTTTTTGTTTATCAAAAAATGCGCATTGTTCTTCGACAAAGGAAATAATCATGACGAAAGAAACTTTCCAACAGCTGTTCAAGTATGACTCGGACAAAGCAGGGTATGTTGGTGTGGAGAGGGAGTCTTTTATTACCAACTTAAAAGGTAAACTAACTCCCAAAGCCCACGTGGTGCTACACAACCTGGCACAAGTACGATGGGAAGAAGGTTGCTTCGGGATTGCAAGGACTTACTGTATTCCCAAAGAAACCTTTAGTTATGAACTATCTGCGTGCCAGATCGAAACTCGTTCCGAACCGAGCACCCTAGACAAACTGGAGTGGCACCTTGGTTACAATGAGCACTATCTCAACAGAGCACTCGAGGAATGCGGTCTCAGAAAAAAAGATATTGAGATTGCTCCCGTCGACATGCCACTTGATGTGTATCCAGACCCTTCTGGTCGCTACCAGAAAATCACTCAGGATATGCCGAGAGATGTGCTCTTGGCGGCTTGTCGGGTGGCGGGTACACACGTGCACATCGGTATGAGAGACCATGAATCCGCACTTCGCACGTACAACTATGTGATTCGTCACATGAGTGAACTGTGTGAGATGGGCAATGGCTCATTTGGAGAACGTCTCGCCATCTACAAGAAAATGGCACCGGACTACGAACCCAGGCCCTACGCCAGTTGGGATGAATACTACCAGTATGCAGTTGAGAAAGGTTTTGACACCGATCCACGCAAATGCTGGACGCTCATTCGTATCTCGGTCCACGGCACTCTCGAGTTCCGCATGTTCGGCGCCACCGAGTCCACCGGCAGAATTGTCTCCTGGGCAAACCGCTGTCACGAACTTTGCCAGATGGCGATGGCCGAGGCTTAACTTTCGACACTATACGAACCCCAGACTCGTGTAGGCTGATTATTTCCTTTGAAACATGTGTAGGGGCGCCAATCCCTACACATTTTTCATACTTTATTATTAAAATATTTTTTACGTATGATGTACTACTTCGCCTATGGCTCAAATATGGACCAAACCCAAATGACAGAGCGTTGTCCAAATGCAGTGCTTATAGGTAGCGCCCGGCTAATAGGGTACCGACTTGCCTTCACAATTTTTTCTCCAAAAAGAAACTGTGGATGTGCCGATATTGTGATGTCTTCGCAGGATGAAGTGCATGGACTACTCTATATCGTAACGAACAATGAAATGGAGGCACTTGATCGATTTGAAGGTCATCCGAATCACTACAGACAAAAACAGGTTACAGTAAACACACAAGATGGGGAGGTGTCAGCATTTAGCTATGAAGTCGTGCACAAACAAGATATCCTGAGCCCATCAAAGCACTATCTGCGACTTATCACGGACGCTGCTGATTTACACAATTTCCCTACAACCTACCGATCTGTGCTGAGTAGCATAGAAACCTCTGATTAACTCGCCAATATTCACCGCCTGGGTTACTATCGATATAAGCCAAACAATTATGGATTTTGAAAAAGAAAGTAAAAAGGAACGCACCTTAAACCTTATTATGCGCTCTTCTATAGAGAGTGTGGCTGACGGACTTGATTGTGAAGCAATAATACTGGTAGATGAGCCGGGGCTTTTAAGATTCCAACCATACATTATTCCAGAGCCTGGATCACAACAACGGGTCGGACCTTCGCCAGACTTCATCGACAACTACATCTCATTATTAATCCAAAGTCTAGATAAAATTAGTGATACCATAAACTGGAAAGAATCTGTTATTTCCAGCACTTCCCCTGAAGGAATTGTCACTATTCAGATTAATTTCACGAAGCTATACTAAATATCTGCTTGTGGTATAGTACAAAGGACCAATGAAGCAGCTGACAACTGTGGAGGCGTAAGAACTAACCAAGCCGTACTGGTATACCAGGCGGGAAGTAGGGTGGCACCGCGACTAATCACAACAGATTGGAATCGCCCCTGCATTCGTATTATTAATCTAATATGCATGTGGGAGCGATTTTTTGTTCCTGCACACACATAACTATGGAACGAATACTTATAAAAGATTTGAAAGAACACGTCGGGCAGGAGGTACTTATTAACGGCGTCGTGAATGTCGCACGTCAACAGGGGAAGATGGCTTTCTTTGATTTTCGTGACCGGTCTGGTCTCGTACAAGGAGTGGTATTTGGTAAACCCGAAGTGCTTGAAGTTGCCAAAGATCTATCCCAAGAATACTCAGTAGCCGTAAAAGGAATTGTGAATAAGCGTCCTGAAAAGATGGTCAATGCCAATGTACTAAACGGCGACATTGAATTAGAAATCACTAATATTGAAGTACTCAATGCTTCAGCTGCCATGCCGTTTGACCTCGATGGCGAGCTTTCGCTTGAGACCGTTTTGGATAATCGACCTCTTACCCTCAAGATGCAACGAGCTCAAGATATCTTCAAGGTTTCCGCAACAATAGTTCAAGCTTACCGAGATGCGCTCATCAAGCGTGACTTTCTTGAATTTCAATCACCGGCGCTAGTTGGTAGTGACGCAGAGGGTGGAGCTGAGGTATTCAAGGTAGAGTACTTCAACGGTCGGGTTGCTAATCTCGCGACCAGTCCACAACTCTACAAAGAAATCATGACCGGTGCCTTTGAGCGAGTATTCACTATCGCTAAAATTTTCCGCGCAGAAAAATCAGCCACCACAAGACACTTGGCAGAAATTACACAAATGGACTTCGAGATGGGCTTCATTAAAGATCATAATGATGTGATGCGCGAGCTAGAAGCGGTTATTCGCGACACTTGTACTGCGGTTGGTGAGAAGCACGCTGATGTGTTTGACCGTTTTGA
>JAYTZG010000053.1:0-3521 GCA_043742005.1 Minisyncoccota bacterium
CAGCTTTAGGAGTGTCGATTACTATTGGTTCGGTTTCTTCGGCCGGCATCAGATAACCTCTATCTCCTACGAACCACGCTCCAAGCCCCACTATGATGATGAGTGCTAGCATTCCAAAAATTTGCATATTAACAGAGTACCACTTTTTAAGTGTTATTAGTGACTAACGCTTCCATATTCATTAGCCGTACTTGATTGGAATATATTACAATCTCCACACACTACGCAAAAGCCGGCGCTTTGTTCCGGCACTTTTAGTTACCCAACTGATCCGCCGCCCCTCTAGCTGCATCAAGTGAGTTCTGGAAGACCCCCTGCTCCTGCGGGACGTTCTCCTCCTGCACCGATTCAATCCCATTTCCTAGAAACCAAGTAAGTATGGCTAACGCAGCAACAAGAGAAAGTAAACCGAATAAGTTCATATAGACAAATTATACACGGTAATACAAAACATCGCCCCTAGGGGCGATGTTTATTTATTACTTGTTTGTTAGCTCTTCGGGGCTCGCTTGCGGTCACTTTCGGTTAGACCTTTCTTTCTTAGGCGGACTGAAATTGGACAGACTTCTAGGAGTTCGTCTTCTTGCATGATTTCAAGACCGATTTCGATGGTCATGGCTTTGTGTGGGGTCAAGGTAGTCGCTTCGTCTGTTCCGGATGAACGCATGTTGGTGAGCTGCTTACCCTTAGTTGGGTTAGCGCTCATTTCTTCACCCTTACTGGTATTACCAAACACCATTCCCTCGTAAACTTCGGTTCCGGCACCGATGTAGAGTTCACCGCGGTCTTGGAGGTTGAAGAGAGCGAAGCCGAGCGCTTTGCCGGTCGCCATCGAAATCATTGAGCCGACTTGTCGCTTCTTGATTTCACCGATATGGCGACGGAATTCAAGGAAACGTGAACCGATGATTCCTTCGCCCTTAGTATCAATAATAAATTGGTTTTTGTAGCCGAGGAGACCACGGGTTGGTCCTTCGAAGATAAGTCGCACTTGGTTTTCGTGCATAATCATGTTTTGCATGATGAAGCCACGGTTGGAGAGACGTTCGATAACTGGACCTTGGAATTCAGACGGCACGTCAATAACCACTTCTTCAAACGGTTCCAGTTTGTGACCATCTTCTTCCTTGATGATTACTTTTGGTTGAGAAACTGAGAGTTCATAACCTTCACGACGCATATTTTCCAGCAGAATCGCGATGTGCATTTCGCCGCGACCGTATACATTGTATGCGTCGCCACCAGCGGATTCGACTTGAAGACCTACATTGATTTCTTTTTCTTTCATTAGACGGTCACCGATTTGGCGAGAAGTCACATACTTACCTTCACGACCAGCAAATGGAGATGAGTTCACAGAGAACTGCATGCCCACGGTCGGTTCATCTACAGAAATAGCTGGGAGGATTTCTGCCGCTTCGTCATTAGTGATAGTTTCACCAATATTTATGTCAGCGATACCAGCAATCAGAACGATATCGCCAGAAAAGGCTTCGTCGACTTCAACTTGCTTGACACCACGATAACCAGAGAGCTTAACCACCTTTCCTTTCTTTACGGCTTCACCTTCAGCTTTAATAAAGATTTGCTGACCCTTCTTGATTGAACCATCATAAATACGAGCAACCGCCAGACGTCCAAGGAAGTTGTCGTAGCCGAGATTGAAGACTTGAGCGCGGAGCACTTCACCTGCAACATACGGCTTGGTAGCTGGTACGTGTGCCAGCACAGTGTCGAGTACTGGAGAGAGGTCTACCATCTCGTCAGTCATCTTGAGCTTAGCGAGCTTTTGGCGACCGATACAGTATACGACTGGGAAGTTTGACTGTTCATCTGAGGCACCAAGTTCGAGGAAAAGTTCGAGAACTTCTTCTTCACAACGATCAGGGTCAGCCGCTGGCTTATCAATCTTATTGATAATCACAATCGGCTTGAGACCGAGTTCTAGAGACTTCTTGAGTACAAAGCGAGTTTGAGGCATTGGACCTTCTTGAGCGTCCACCACAAGGAGCACTGAGTCGATAGAACGCAGAACGCGCTCTACTTCAGAACCAAAGTCGGCGTGGCCTGGCGTGTCCACGATGTTGATTTTGGTGCCTTTGTATTCCACTGAGGTATTCTTAGCATAAATGGTAATACCCCGCTCTTGTTCAAGGGCGTTGACGTCCATTGTGGCATCGCCTTCGCGGGAACCAGTGAATTCCATCAAACCGTCGGTCAAGGTAGTCTTGCCGTGGTCCACGTGGGCGATAATCGCAATGTTTCGAATCTCTTGTGACATAAGTAATAAATTTAAATAAAAGCACCCCAAGGGTACTTCCAACGACTTCGTCGAAGGGGCGTTCCCTTGCGGGGAAAAGCATCAAAATAAAGACGCCAGTAATAAGCGCGGTAAGTATGCCTTTTAAAGGCTTTTTAGTCAATGGTATAAAAAAGCGCGGACCAGGAGTCCGCGCTTCATGTCTCAAGGGAAATTAATGATCCCAAATGTTCGAAGAGTAAGAATGACACCCGTAGCTGCCATTACCATAGACAGCCAGAATGTCTGCTTTTCGATGTCGTTTGGGAGTATAGCTTCACCTGCCCTCCAACGCTCCCAATAGATTCTGAAGCTCCCAAAGACGAGGTAAAAGCAAAACGCTGCGACCATTCCATAGATAACTTGCATGAGGACCTCCATGGTTTCTGTCCCTAATTAACCATGAATATGACGGTCGAGCAAGAAATGTTAAAGGATTCTATCTCGAATGTTTGCGTAGTGTTCTTTTAGGTATTCACTGAGAGCGTGACTGTCATCGAGGATTACTTTCATTTCTAAATGACCTTGAAAAGACAAGTTGGCAAAGTAAATAAAAAGCGCAACAGCAGTGAGGAAGACCGCGAGTTTTATAAAACTATCCATGGCGAAGTTTGTTACGGAATTGCCAGGTACGATAAATACCATAGCTGACAAGAACTGTACCTAGCAGATAATAAACATAACTGGAGAAGAGTAGATGGAATGGTGTGTAGCCGAAATGTCGCTGAGTAATGTAGATATCACGTAGTGATGAGAAAAAGCCTCGACGCTCTGGCTCATCACCGATAATCAGCATGTAGTCACCTTTGTTGTCCGGTGTACTGACTTCAAACCGATAGGTGCCAGGTTTTATCTCTTGTTCGAGCCACGAGCCTTCCAAGAATTTCATTCCTAGCATCGAATCTTTGATTTTACTCCACTCTGATACTGGTTGATTACGTCTCACGACCTCGGTCACCCCGCCGTCACCGTCGTTTTGCCGTACAAGAATGAGACCAAAGGGCATAGACTCATCCGTGTCACGCTGACGCAAGCGTAGCTTTAGTGTGATAGCTACGTCAGTAGTGAGTTCATACATGTCGGGAAAGTCGGCGAGATTACCCAGGTATTCGCGCTGCACGTACGGATCACCCTTAATCTGTATCACATCATATGCCTGCAGTGGTTCGGCCTTGATGGGATTGTATGCGTGAGCGGCAGACGCTAGTAATAAGAATATGAA
>JAYTZG010000054.1:0-17738 GCA_043742005.1 Minisyncoccota bacterium
TTTATGGAGGCCATCGACATGTGTCTGGTTAGTTTTTGTATTTTCTCGCAATACCATCATCGCGGTTTGAATTTCATCGTCATTAAAACGCGCGCTCAAGAGCACTGATTTTATTTCTTCGTCTGGAGCGGAATTGGCAAGACCGTTGATCTTGAGAATTGACTCAAGGTGTTTTTTATCCAACATAAACTTTATACATCCTTTACAGGTTTATCCTTGAGAATGTATTGATTATATATCTCGAGCAGAACAAAAAAGAGAGTTACCACCACTGGACCCACAATAAACCCAAGCGGCCCAAAGAAGGCAATACCACCGAGTACTGAAATGAGGATTACAAATGGATGCATGTTGTTTTTACGGCCAATGAGATATGGCCCTAAAAGATTGTCGATCATACCAACTATAAGTGCCGACCAGACGAGAAGTCCAATCGCAGAAAAAGTATCTCCGATAACAAAGAGATAAATAATCGCTGGCGCTGTAACAATTGTAGTACCGATACCGGGCATCAAGGCTCCAATAGACGCGAGGGAGCCCCACAAAATCGCTCTATCAATACCGGAGAAGCTAAATCCGACCGTTACCAAAATACCCTGCATCAAAGCCAAGAGTAGCGTTCCGGTGGCCACTGCGCGTACCGCCCGGCCCATACGTTCAAAAATGACTTCGTCTTCCTTGTCCGGCAGCGGACTGGCTTTAATAAGCATTTGCATTAGTTCTTTTCCATCTCTAAAGAAATAGAAAGATCCAAGAATTGCTATAAAGAAAGTAAAGAGCGCAGAAAGTGTACCGGCAAAAATTGCGCCAAGGTGACCGCCTAACCATTCGCCTAGCGCCCTAATTTGAGCATCGGTGTTTATTTTAAAATCAGGTACCAACACTCTGACTTTTGCTTCAGTAAAGTTAAGAAAATTCTCTAGATGATGATCTTCTGGGGCGCTAAGCTCTTGATAAAAACCAACTACTTCACGCACCACAAGTGACGACATAAGTACTATAGGCAAAATAATTAGAAGCAGTACCAGAGAAGTCGTTATGAATGAAGCCAAAGTTCTATTATTTCGTGGGGTGTGTTTTAGAATGCGCTCAAAGAGAGGTTGGCAAATTGTGACAATAATAGCTGCTAGTGCTAAGGCGCCTAAAAATGGTGCCATGATAAGCCACACCATATATCCAGCGATGGCTAGTAGTCCAAAGAAAAAGACATACTCCATAATCCGGCTTATTTTCATATTTACATTATATACCATCTCACCCATACAATGAAAAAGACCAGGTGGAAACCCGGTCTTATGATTTATGGTTGGTTTTGTTCAATTATCTTTTGCTGTGAGGTGACGGCGGAAACTTCAATTAATTTAAAAGATTCACGCGCGGCTCCGTCAAGGGCAGGAAAAGAAGTGGAAAAAAACTGTGAGAAACCCCATAGCATGATGAGAAATCCAATGGCGTTGCGCATGATGGAAGTCTGGCATCCCCGAAACCTACAGTCGACAGTGTAGGCTCCAAATAAAGTTTGGAAGGGTGCGGGGTTTGTGACGAACGGTACTAACACTAGTATATAGCATAGACGCTATATGTCAAGCTTTACTCAAGAGCTTCAAATATAGCTTTTTTCAGTTCATCCGTGTTTAGATCGCCCCTTTGATGACTTTTGACTTCTCCATTTTTATCGTAAACGATGGTCTCGGGCATGGCGTAACCAGCGTTTTCTGCAAAGAAGTGATCCCCGGGGTCGAGTATGATGCGGACGTGCTCTGGCTTATTAAACGTATTTAAAAAACGTTCAGCAGTGTACGGATTTTCGGCCCGATTTATGGCCAAGAATACGACTTCCTTGTCTTTAAATTCACCAGCGACTTGGTCGAGTCGTTCGATGTCCTGCGCGCATTGTGGACACCAGCTAGCCCAAGATGACACGACTATAATCTTGCCAAAGTCATCACTTAAATTTATCTTTGTCTGTGCCATATCAAGATAGGCACTTTGCTCATTCTCAATTAAAAGGGCCCGGGCGGCTGGTGTTTCGTTTCTTTTTTGTTTCTCGCTTTCATCGAGAAAAAAAATGTAGACTGTCCCAGCAGCGACAACAAAAGCCATGACCACGAGTGTAATCAGTGTTGCTTTGCTCATACTAACCGTGTCTTGCTAAGTAGACTGCCTTCAAACATTCCACCTAGTTCGTTGCTTCTTAGTTTAGCAAACGTAAACATCCCGATTACAATGAGGGCAAACAGTACCACTGTGAGAATGATAGTCTTTTGACTCATAGTTTCTTAATAAATATTATACTCCATTATTGCCCTTTGTCCCTATCTTCGCCGATGTAGACAACTATCTCTTCGTCTCCACTAGTATTATCCGTAAAAGCTGACAACAATGCGTTATCTAGCAGCGCACTAATCTCAAGAGCCAGCGTTTCGTTAGCAGAGTCATACACGATGACTGTTTTACCTTGTGGTTCACCTGGATCAGCTCGTGTCTCGCCGATAACAAAACCTTCTTTCTTCAATTGTTCTTCGGTCTCCTTGAGGGCGGCTTCCGAGCCACTACGGTTTACTAACGTAACCGGAATGAGACTCTTTATAATCTCTGGCTCTGTATTTTCTGCGTTATCTGTAGCCGGCTCTTCAAAGTCATCTTGGGTTACGGTTACGTTTTGACCTTCATTTTGAATAGTAACCTCAAAATCTCGGGAAGGCGTGAGCGCCCCACGCATAAACCACACCACCAATCCAATAAAGACTAGGGCCGTGGTAATAACCACAAAAAACTTCCAATATTGTCTTATGAACGAGCCAACCGCTTGGACGATGGCTTTTGGCGAGCGAGTTCCTTTAAGACGAGCGCGCAAATCTAAAATACCAACTTCGATAGGAGCGACAACCTCAGCTACCTTTTTGGGTCTGCCGCGAGTGCCTTTGATTGTCTTTGCAACAGCAACTTTCGCAGTGGCTGACGTTGAGGCCGTTCGCTCTGGTGACGTCACTCCGGCCAGAGCCAGCATGTGGCGAACATATAACTTAATCGCCCAGGTCATTAGCGTAATAAAACCGCCGAGAATTCCAAATACTATCAGTAGGAACTTCCACGGGATGATCCAGAAGGCGGTGTCGGCTGTCATAAACTGTCTTGTGTCGACACCATAAGCGAGCGTGGCGACGGCGGTGTAGCGACCAATATCGGTCATTGACCACTCTCCTTTCCATTCAAAAGAAAACTTGCGGACACTCTGCGGTAGTACATTTCCTAACAGGGTTTTTTGATTAATTGGAACGGTCCCGCGCTCCTGGCCCCACATGTTAAAAATCTTTATTTCACCTTGTGGTTGTACATGTACATTACCTTTATTTTCAATACGCAGCTCAAACATCGCTTCTGGTCTCCCCATAATGTAGTTAGTGGTACGAAATGAGCGGACTGTGCTGTTTTCCAGGACGTTGCCGGTTACTTTAAGGAAGATCAGCGATGAGATAACTTGTGACGTCTGTACCTTAGTCTCTTTTGACTCTACAACTGGGGGCTTGGTGCTAATCATTAAAGCGGCGTAATGTCCCCCCGGGGTCGCCCCTTCTGGAACAGTGATGGTGAAAGGAACCTCAACGGTTTGTTCGGGACCAATAATTACTTTTTGATCGAGGGTAATCCACTTACCTAAGGTTGTTTCCTCTGAAACATCCCCGGTCATTGGCTTAAATTTTGGGATTCCTTCTTCGTTCTTTGGTTCAAAGTTGGCTGGAATCACATACACAATTAGTTCAAATGGATTCACATTGATGATGCGAACAGTACTGCGCCAGGTTTGTCCGGGGGTAGCAGTCATGTCAAAAATAGTCGGCGACACACTAAAAGTTACTGCCTCTTGTGCAGAGACCATAGCCGGCAGAAGGAATACGCCGGCGACTAATGCGCAACTGAGTACAAGCGTTCTAATTTTTAGTGAGTGTAATATCATGATCTTTATCAATATGTTCTCGGTCATTTCGAACATAAAGCGGCACTGCGTTTCCATCTTCATCATCTTGTAGTTCATCATAGAATGCACGTCGTATCAAGTAGGTAACCAGTACCGAGAACACAATAATGGCAATGACAATACCCACAGCGAGCGCTGGTGGAATCATGAAAAACTGTGTCGTATCAAATACAAGCGCTTGTTGATTGGCTCCGTAATTGAGTCTTACATTAGCTTTGAAGCGGCCAAGTTCATTTTTAAGTGGCACTTCTACTCTCAACTGTTTGATAGCGCCGGCAGCGACTGGCTCTGATTGACTATTGACTGGTATCGAAGAAACTTCTTCCCCGCGAGAATTGTAGAAGATAATTTCGCCCTTAGGGACTACCTCAGTCTCACCTTCATTTTTTATGTCGACGGTCACCATTCGCTGGTTGTCGTTTAAAATGAATCTATCGATGAGGAATGTCTCAATATGCAGCAAGTCACTTCTCTTCTCTTGAATCGAGGCTTTAATAATTACACCGTCAGCATCTCCTGACATGGCAATACGATCGGCTTCTGGTCGCTTGGTAGTACGCACAAATCCGACAAACGCGTGGTACTCACCGGACTTAACGTAAGGATTAACGCGCAGTGTAAATGGAATTACTTTCGTTTCCCCGGGTTCGAGTTCGATTCGGCCGCGAGTAATTTCAATCCAGCTTGTTATAGAAGTGGTGCGATCGTCCATCGACGGTGAAATAAACTCTTTAACCTCACCTGTAGTATCGACCGCAACCTCGTTTACTGTGGCGTAAATT
The DNA here is from genome assembly GCA_043742005.1 of Minisyncoccota bacterium. Taxonomy (GTDB): domain Bacteria; phylum Patescibacteriota; class Minisyncoccia; order Phycocordibacterales; family UBA918; genus OLB19. The sequence goes on from JAYTZG010000054.1 coordinate 4,762, forward strand.
GCTAACTTAGCGTTTGATGTGTTGGTGAGGGTTATGTCCTTAGTGATTATTTCACGTGCTTCGGTTTCTACATCAATCAAAAGCGGAGTGATTTCAAACTCAGCGGCAATGGCCCTCAGCGGACTTACTAGTGCAAAAACCCCCAAGATAATTAGAATCCCCCAAGTTTTCATAAGTGTGATAATCATACCATTTTAATGTACCGGCACCGCAATGTAGGTAATATTCGTCGTATAATCGCCAGCTGACTGCAAACTGGTGACTTTAGTTTTGTAAACCACGTCGTGCGTGTCATTGGTGGAAGTAGAGCTGTACATAATCTCCCGAGGCACAGTATCAAGAGCGGCATACGAGTCTGTTGGGCCAAATCTACCCGAACCACCAAATAAAGTCGCGTCTGTCGTATGGTAACCAAAGCAACCAGTAGCCGCTCCTGAACAAGCCGTCGCCCAACCAGCCGGCACGGCGTTACTAGCACTAACGGCTGGAATAGCCTCACCATATGAATTTAGAAGTTGCTGAGAAGCATATTTAAGTACTTGATAGCCTTCGGTGGCGTTGGTGTTGATGTTGATACGCTGAGCCGCTTCCCTATCGGCACCTAAAGGAAGTGATCCGAAGCCAATAGCAGTAGCTGTGGTAGTTACATCGGTAACAATTCCGGCGGTAGATGTTAGAGCCGCAAGACCAGCAATAGAAAATGTCATAAGTGCACCCTCAGTTACGAGTGACGGGTAGCTAAATGTCGGGGCGGTGGTCACGACCTCGTTGTAAGTAAGGTTATATAAACGGAAATAGTAGACAGCATTTACCCGCGCACCGGCATGTTTGAGAGTAAACTCATACTCCGTATTTGCAAAGGCCAGTTGATCTGCTGTCGCTCCTATAGTACTTATTCCTTCGTTGTACGTACCACATCCATTACCAATACCACCGGAGCAACTATCGGCACTACTTATGACCTTGCTACTTATCACGGCGTTGTCAGTGCCGGCGCCATTGTAGTAGCACCACAATGAATTAGCGGCACAAGTTGAGGTGCTGGTTAGCGTGCGTACACCCTTGGAAAAGTCAGCATATTCAGAGTACTGCAAAGCAAACTTCACATTAATACCATCAGCTCCAGAACTTTCGCGCAGAACAACACGTAGTTTGAAGGCATTTTGGTTTTCCATGTTGCTTGGAGCGATATTTTCGCCAATGCGCGGGTTTGTTGGAGTAAGATTTGTTTCGTCTTCGTACCAGCGCCAGTTTGTAATAAGTGGTTCATATCCGACAGTACGGATGGTTGGATAGGTGTTATAGGTAGTCATAACTGTATTGTCATCCTCCACCATACGGAAGCAGTATGAAGACTTGTCTATAGCATTGTTGTGTTGGACTACCCAGTCGTATTCCACCTCGTCGTTAGGAAAAGCCACAAATGGATTATTTGCTGAGTTGTTTTGTTCTTCATAAGTCCCTGCCACCGTGGCATTTGTTATCTTTAAAGATCCTCCTGAGGGTGGGTCGGTCGAGGAGAGCGGTTCGCCATCAGCTGGAGTGTTGTTTGCTCCTCGCCATGGTGCCGTAGTGCTACCGACGTCTCCCAGTGGCCACCAAGTTGTAATAGCTGCACATGATGGTGTCGTTCGTCTGCCGTACTGCAGCTTAAACGCGTCAGAACCAGCCGCCATAGCGGCGCCAGTGACTTTTATTGTCATCCTAATACGCACCTTATCCCCGACGGTAGTCGGCACATCGTTAGCGGTCATTTCCGTATTTTCACCCAAGTTTGCGCCACCGACCGGCCAAGGGTCAGTTGGTAGTAGCGCATTATTATCGACAAACAACCGATAGTCTTTTTGCTGGAGTTTTCGCACTGCGGTTGGCCATTCCACAATTTCAGTTCGATATCCGATGTTCGCTGCAATGTCTGAGCGCCATAATTCATACTGGGTAGTAGAAATAATTCGTGCGCCCATGATTGGTTCGGGCCACGTGGTGAGAGCAGTATCACTGCGGTTGTTAGCAAAGATCGAGGCAATTGTTAGATCAGAGAGTGTTTTGCCGATACTGACACTGTTTGCTTGAGGAGAGGTTCCTGTAGTATTAAACGTTCCACTAGATCGTGTCACGACCATCGGTGAACCTCCAGTAGTTTGAGTGTTTTCAATCACCCATGCTACAGATGTCTGTCCCGCTGGCGTAGTCGCCGCAGCATCAAGTAAAAAAGAAATTTGTCCGATACCAGAGAGCCATACTTCGTGACCGAAGTTGGCGTGTGTATTTACGCTCGCTCTTTTTTGCACATGTAAGAACGTGCGGCTCAAACTATTTACAGCCGTAATGGAATTAGTTTCTGTCGCTCCCACACCAGCATAGGTGCGTTCAGACCGCTGTACTTTCCAATTTGAACCTGTGAACTCAACCGCTGCCACAGACACTGGCACCGCGCCTGTGGTGGCGGCACGTGTGAGTACAATACGCTTGTTAATTCCGTCCCAGTTTGAGGTGTTAAGACCGCTCACGAAGGCGGTACGGTTGGCGTTTGGGTTACCTTGGCCAGTAATAAAGGCCACCACGTCAGCGCCATCGGTAACGTTTGAAAGTACTGTCCCGTTGGCGGCGGCGGCAGCGTTGGCGACCGTAAGCACTTCTGTACTGCGCACCCTCATCTCATTTTCTCCGCCAGCTGTACCCTGATACTCAATAATTTCCCAAGAAATACGCGTATCGTTGGTGGTGCCAGCCCGAGTAAAGGTAATGTTTGTTTTTAAGTTATCAGGGTTACTAATGTAGGCCATGACGTCTGCCGCGTTTCTGTTGCCGCCGCCGCTACTTGGACCTCCCCCGGTAAGTTGGGTATTGGTGATACGGATAAATGCTGTAGAGGTACTGTTCGGCGTTTCGTAATCAGTACCTGCCGTAATAGTAAATGCTGTCGCCGCAGCTGCAATAGTGGCTGTCCCGCGCTGGATTTTGAAGTCGTTACTAAGTTTTACGGTGACTTGTGCGTAGTTTGTATACACCGGCAACGGATCTCCAGCGTCAGTAACGCGAAAACAATAGGCGGTATTTTCGGGAATTGTGGTGGCTGGTTTAATAGAGTATTCCAGCTCGGTGTACTGAGTGTTGGTTAAGGTTATGTTTCCAGATTGTGAAGAAGCATCCAGCTGTCCACCATTGGGAGTCAGAAAAGTGGTACCGACGTTCGTCACCCCGCCGATACCATTAGCAATATTTGTGGTATCGGCTGCGTTAGTAATGAAAGTTGAATTGTACATATCCCACGCATCTGTAGCACCATTAACATCTGTCCAGCCAGAAGCGGAAGAACAGTTAGATGGATTTTGGGCATATTCCAATCGAAAGTTAGTGGGAGTAGTCGATGAAGCACCGGTAGAGTTTGAAACACCGATGCGAAGTCGGACGGGTGTCTCTTGTTGAATAGTAGTAGAGGTGTTTTCTACCCCTGCGGTTTTTGAACTAGCTCCTGTTTCATTACCATTATCAAAACGCCAGTGGTAGCTCGTCTGCGTAACATTCGAATCTACAACGTTAGTTGTTCCAGCAAGTGCCACAGCAGCCATCGGCGTGGCAAGCGCAGTTCCTGACACAGCAACCTCTGACAGTGGATTAGTAATCTGTATATCAATCGTTTTAGTATTCGCAGTCTGTTTTACGTCTGCAACAGTATATACACACATCGTCTGCGTCGGAGTAATTGAAACTGTTCCGGTAAAGGAAGCGTTTCCATTGGCGGCAGTAAAGCCGGCGGTGGTGGTTGCTCCAAATTGTGTATCACTTCTCGCATACGACTCACTCGCACAGTCATACGGTGCTGAGGTATCCAAATCGTACTGCAGCTTTACATTTTTTATATCAACAGAACCATCGACAGTACCCGCTTCGGAGATAATTATGCCAGTAACGTTACGCGTTGCTACAGTATCTACAATCGAAAATGAACCTCCAAAGTACTGATTCGTGGTACTGGCGCGAAGGTTGGCACTTTGGGTTCCAACAGCAGCCACTCTTGTCGCTGGAGTAATATCGACTATCGTATCTCCAAACACTGTTGTGGTACGTAGGTACGAAACGTGCATACGTTCTTCACTCGTCATATTCAAACTGACACCATAAATGTCACCTGCCGCAGCATTGACTGCAGCACTCTGCGCTCCCCATGTGGTCATGCCATCAGTAGAACTTTTCCAGTACACATTTCCAGTGGTGTTTGTACCGGCTGTTGTACGACCTTCGTAAGCAACATACACGTCACCGTTATAGGCATTAAGTCCAATATTTACGTCGATTATCGCTGCCGGTGCTGCGGCTACGTTTGTCACCACGTCTGTTTTTGCCGTCCAGGTACCTCCAGAGTAAACGGCTGTTTTGATATCGTCGTTGTTGCCACCAAACGCAGCAGTTGTGTCTAAGTTTACGTATGCGATATACACAGCACCGGTTCTGATATTAAGCGCTGCCGATAGCTGACTTCCGTACCCAGACGCCGGAGTGACTTCAAGCGCATTCGCGTCAATGGTAGTCCACGCGCCAGACCAGCTACCAGCGCCGGCGGTAGTCCATACTTTACTTCTTATATCGTCAGCAGAAATATCACGATTGATAAGTAAAATATCACCGTTAGCGAGTGGCATAAGCATAGAAAAATCAGCATCAAGGTCCATCGGACTCGTTCCCGATTCTGTCCAGTTCGTAGCTGTCGTACACGTCGTTGAACATTCAACAACATAACTGTCAGAGTTGTCGTTCATCACCATATACAACACGCCATCAGTAGCTTTTGTAATTGAGCCAGTGTTACTACCAGCAACAAGTGAGCCTCCTTGATTTGCCCCTGTGGTCGTAATTGGCGCTGCTACCAGACTTCGTACGTCAGTCGTTACATCAAGACTGTTGTACCACAAGTCACTACTTCCCGTGTCGAAAGTCATAATATGAATGTTGTTTCCAGAATCACCTGGCGTCCAACGATCGTACCAAACAGCGACCCCAAGACAGTCAAGTTGTGAATCTATCTGCACAGGAGCGGCCCACGCTGCACCAGCGTTAGTGGTTTTACTATAGACACACTGTCCACCAGTATCGACATAAAATTTATATCCAATCTGGTCGGTAGTAAACACGGTTTGTGAGCCACCAAAAACCTGTCGAGTAGTGGCTGCAACTGTTGTGTCCATGGTTGTTTCTGCGGCCCAAACTTGATTGAGTGGTACAAAGAAACCGCTCACTACAAAAGATAAGAGTAGCAAGCTACTCGTGAGCCTTTGACGCGTTTTTTTACGCAAGTTTAAAACACCCATTTGTCTCATGTCTTGCTCTCATTTTACGTGATTTGGAAAGAATAACCTATGTTATTCCTGTGTACTTTGCAAAGCTTCCTCAAGAGCGTTTTGCGGAATCACCAAGTCGTATTCGGTAAGTTCAAAACTATCGCCAGAAGTTGTCGGTGTAGCCGTTACTGTACTCATATCAATCGAGTCACCTGGAGCCGTCAAATCGAGAGTACCAGGTGTACTAGTAGCCAAAGGCGCTCCATCGCCTCCATCTCCAGCGTCTATATCCGCCATTTCTTTTTCGTCCTTTTGAGCCTTACCGCCCGTAATAAGCGCGCGGATTTCACCGGTTGGGTCAGTATCAGGAATATTTACCGGATCAGATGCTGGCTTGGCTGCAATTGGCTCTGAGAGGCCTGTAGAAGGGTCAAAACTCTGTGTTACGACATCACCATTCTCATACTCAGTGTCATAAACCAAGACGAATCTTGGGTTAATAATTGAACCTCCCTCGTAACCTTGAATCGAAGTCGTTTCCTTGGTATCAAGCGAATATACCCGCGCCTGTTGCTCGTCCCCACCCAATACATTCCAAAGCACATAGCCATCTTGAATCACCGGCGCGACATCCTGTACGTCGTTTTCTGTTAGTTGCTCGGTGTAAGATCCGTCAAAGAGCATAATTTCCCAATCATTTCCATCCCAAGCTTGCCACACAATACCAGCGTCAGACACTTTTGGCTCCATGTTGTTGGTCTTCGAGAAAGTAAGTTGTGTCTCTTTTTCTTCCATGATATCAAACAGCACAACTTGGTAGCGACCATCGATTAGTCTCTGGTATACCACACGCATAGATTCAGGATCATAATGAGGGGACGAATCATCGTAGTTGTTATCGGTAATTTGTTTAATATTTCCACGGGTAGTTTTTAGGTAAATTTCCAGACTACCATCTGCGCCAGGGCCGGAATATACCACTGATTGTGTATCAGCATCTGAAGCTTCTTTATTGGTACAGTGATAAGCTCCAGCACCGACAGCTACGCACGATTGCTTACTAAATTGATAGAAATTATCTTCATTAATCAGACTCTCCACCTGCACAATTTGAGTTGAGCTTCCGTTAGGATTTTCCTGAATGATCGGCTCTAGTTCCGACACCTCTTCCTCTTCCACTACTTTCTCTACTGGCCCTTCTTCAGGATCAGGAGACTCTTCAGTCGTATCTATAACTGGCGGTTCGACTACCTCTGGCTTTTTGGATTCAGTTGTTGCTGGGCCATTTACTACAACATCAGGCAGATCAATGGTACCAGTATCAACTACTGGCTCCACTTTATTTTCTAATATCACATCAGTAGCTGGAGGTGACTGCGTCGGTTCTGGTATTTGTTCACGTACATCTGCCGCTACTGACTCTGGTTCCGGGGGTACATCTGGAAGTGCTTCGGCAGCCACCGCTTTATGGAACGGTTGAATCAAGAATGACGCAAATAATATGAAAAGTAACAACGTGGAAAAAGCACCGTGGAATACGACGGAATAAAGCCAGGCGCTCTGGCGCTTTCTTACTTTGTTTGATATTCGGCTAAAAAGCATTTTTACAAATACAATAAAGCTCTCGTTGTTGTACGATTTTACCTCCCATCACACCTCCTAATAATAACAGTATTAAAAAATTGAGTTATCCACTATCAACAGTATGGACTTTTTTGCTCCGATTCGTAAGCGTTAAATACCTCTAAATACATCGGCCAGAATGATCGAGAAATCTCGGAAAGACATTTTACCGTCACCGTTAAAGTCATATAGTCGGTTTTTTGAAGTCCAGGCTCCCATAAATGAACTTACATCTTTCAGACTTACTTTTCCGTCTCCATCGATATCGGTCACAATTGTAACTGAAACGTCAACACCAATATCTTCTGGACTGGCATTCTCATCATAAATCATTAGGCTAAGTGAGGAATTGTTAGACTCAGATACCGTTACTGGCGTACCACGCCCGTCTCCGGCTAGCAAAGTTACATTTGAAGCAATAAACTCGCTCTGTCCGGACTGCTTTGCTCTAAGATTTATCGTAGCGACCTTATGTTCACCAAGAAAACCTTTCTTGAAAGTTCCGCCACGCAAAATGACTTTGTCGCTTTCAATGACTGGATCTTCGGTCCAGATTGTTAGAACGGACTGGCCGCGATCAACACCGATAACTTCTACTGCACCGGCTTCAAAACGCAAAGTAATATCAACCGCATTTACTGGCACATGGGCATAAGCGTACACTTCAAGCGCAATTCTATCGCCAGCTTGTACTACACTCTTGTCTGCTGTAAGTTTTATATAGGAGGATTCCTTGCTGGTGATAACACTGGCACCAAGCAGCAACAATGCTCCCAGTATAGAAAATGAAAACATTGTGCGTACGGTAGCGTTCTTCCTGAACCGTACACTGTCTATATATCTACGAAACCAGTCTGTTATACTGTTCATATAGTTTAAAGTGGAATTAGCGTAGCTCGTGTACCCGCTGCTTGGCGATTTGTCACAAGTAGGGACTCCTGCGTTTCTTGTGCTTTTTTCAAGACAGCCTTCATCTCCACCGAATCAGCTCTAGATCCAGACATAAGGGTACTGATAATCGTGTCTTGTTGCTTTACTAGTGAACTGAAAAGTTCACTTTGAACATTTTCTTGCTCTACAAGCTGTTTCCATAGGTCAACTTTGTAAGTTTCGAAAACTCTGCTGTTGGTGAGTGTCTGTAGTTGCTCGATCTGATTAATATAAACCTCAACTTCGCGACCCAGCCGTGACACCATTAGTGCCTTGCGCTGCGCATAAAAACTTCCGCAGCGACCAAATAAACCCTCCAGCTTAAACAGCTCAGTCTTCGAAAGCCCTTTATCAAGCTTACCCAAAAGATCATCAAATTCAGTCCGTTCTACGACCGAACAATCTTTTATAATTGATTCCGTCACTACGTCCGCCCCATTACGGGCGGTTGTTTCTGCCACACCGACAAGCAACGTCTGCTGCTTAGAGATTTGCAGGGTGATCTGCTCACGAAGATTTTTGAGTCTAAGTTGCATCAAAACTGTTGCAAACGTGTACAAAATTACAACGCAAAGAAAGCCTGTTAGTATTCGGCTTAGGGCTTTATTGTTTTTGAAGAAGGAAATTTCAGTCATAGAGTTCTTTCTTGGGGTTCTATTTGTCTGCCAATCTAGTCACGTCACCGATTTCTTTTTCTACATTTCGTTGAGAATTCTGTAGGGCCTTATCCAATACCATAATCATGTCGGCCTCGGCTTTAGTTAGCTTCTTTGTCTTACGTGATTCCAAAATCAAACCTTCTTGATGACGAAGCTCAGTTTGCAATGAAGTAAATTCACGATGAAGAATCTCGAGCGCTTCCGAAGACTCTTTACGCAACTGTTTGCGGAAACGGCGCAGGTACACCACCATGTACCATGTCACAGCGACAGCCAAACCTAGAAGAGCGATGAGTGGGATAATAACTGAGAGATAACTTACGAGTACTGAACCAAAACGAATGAAGCCTGATTGCTGCACCGCAATGCGGATAGTATCGGATTCAAGACTCTGCGCACCGTAGGCGTCAGTGGCCCTCGCTTTTACCTCATATACACCCGTACTGAATTTTCCTTCTGGAATAAAGGTGAAGACACCAGCGCTATCGGCAGTGACTTGGTACGTTACTGACTCGGTACCGACCTTCGTCAGAGTTATTTCAACTGTCGCGTTTGGCCTGGTGGTTCCTTTAAGGACAGGGATTACTTGCTCGTTTATTTCTTGTGGGAATTCAGTAAAAATCGGTTTCTCAAAAGATTCTACCTCAAATGAGTAATTTCCAATAATACTATTTCCAGCTTCGTCAAAGGCTTCGATAACAACCGTGTGATAGCCCGGACCAACTGAAGGCAGTTTAATGGTACCAGTGGCGGTATCGCGTGTTACTTCAAACATTTCACCACCGTCAACTTGGACTTTAAACTTAGTTACTTTTGAAGTCGCGTCTGATACGTCAACGGCTAGTTGCTGTTCAGGATTATTGGAGTCAGCGTTTTCAGGCTTAGAAATTTTAATTTCAGTAGGCTTTTCACTATCAACTGCGAGACGATAATGTGAGACCTTACCCCAACCATCAGCATTTTTGAACTGCACATGAAAATAAGACACTCCCTCATCTAGGTCACTGAGTGTAATGGTGCGGATTGGTGAATCATAAACTTTAGTCGGTACTGCGGTGGTACGGTCATCAAGCAGTGTTCTTACGGCCGTGACACCGCTTGGTAGCTCCCAACTCAAAACAGCTTCTTTGTTGGTATGCCAGGCTTTTTGATCGCCGTGCGTTGATGAGGTGATGTTCGGAGCGCCTGGAGTATTAGCAGGAGCGACATACTCAACAATCACTTCTTCTGCCTCAGGGGTTGGTGCAGCCGCTTGGATAGTAAAGGTTCCACCATTCATCGATGTGAGTACGTTGGTTCCGGCGCCATCGTTAGCCAGTACCGATGCACTAGCAAAGGAAACTTTCGAAGCGCCGGAACCTTTGGCCTTAAAAGTTACTGTCATGATGTTACCTGAAGCACCGGTGTAACCAGACGGTAAACCACCGCTGAAACTTACGGTTCCTGCGCCATTTGAATACGACGGCTCTGCAACCCACAGATTAAAGATAGAGCCACTTCGATTTACACTGACAACAGATAGTTCGCTTGGATTGAAACTGAGAGTTCCTTCGGCTGCGTTGATAGATTTTCCTGAAGTATTAACGACAACACGAACGGTAAAGTTACTATTACTGGTGTAGACACCGGTTCCTGGAGAAACAGAAAGGGTCGCGGCCTCGGCAGAAAAAGCGGTTGCCGAATATGCCAAAATCACTAAAAACAAAATGCCGAAGATTGAAGTTAAACGCAAAAGTGAGTTTTTAGAAAGCATATTATTTAGTTTCTTTGTTAATGGCTGTTTCCGCTTCCGTAGTAACTACACGCTCTCTCCTTCTTCTAAGTAACGCGCGCACTGCAACGACCAACATCACGAATGCAATCAATCCAATTAATCCAATTGCTGCGTAAAGGATAATCATTCTGGTTGGAAGTGTGCGTACTGCTTCATCAGGTATCAAAGTGGCAATATGCTCGTTTCCAGCTTTATCAATTGCTTTCACTCGAATAATACTGTTGAGTGACTGATCTTTGAGTTCGTAAGGACTAGGTGTCACTATCCAAGGAGCATCGGCACGACCCCAATCAAATGTCCAAATGTCAGATAGCGGTTCTTCCATGACTTGATACTGATCAATACCGGTTTGTTTATCACTTGTATTGAAAGCAACAAAGTACCGTCCGTTAAAGGCGAAGTCATCTTTATGAAGTGTGATACTAAATGGTTCTGGAGCGACGTCGTCAGTTACTACAGCATCTCGCCACGGATCATTAAGTTGAGCCCCAGGATTTTTACTCAAATCGATACTGGCACCAAACAAAGCTAGATCCGCCTTTGTACCGAGACCATCGTTCAGATAGGCAGTGGTCTCAGGAGTGAACTCAATCTTGGCGGTAGTGGTGCCCTCAGAATTTGCACCAATAGAAAATCCCGGCGAGCGAAAAATAAGCTGGGCCAGACTGTTGGTCAGTCTTGGGTCGCCAACTACACGTCCGCAATATCCGTTTGGAATGCCGCCAGCGAAAGTAATAGTTCGATTGACTGTGTCGATCTTTGGTCGCTCCAACCACATACTAAGAATAGAATCACCAATTGAGACGTCAGCAGGTATAACATTTTCCGAATATTTAATGACGGCATTAACCGCATTAATACACTCATCATTCTCTTCATCTGTATCAAGACGAACTGAAACCGCAATTGCATCACCTCGACCAATGCTAGAGAACGCCGGATCCATGTACAAAGAAGCAGCTTGCACTACAGTTGTACCAGTAAACACCGCAAAAGCAGCCACCAAAAACAGTAACGAGGTCTTTCTCATAAGGATAGTATAGCAATGAATGCAGTAGTTTTTGAGAGTCTGTACACACTGATAGCCTAAGTTTAATGGTTTGTGTTAATTTGTTTCACTCGAGTTTGGTTACACTTTCTACAGCTCGCTTGTTTTTGCTGACGGAGATTGGTGGCACTTTCTACCGCTCGTTGCAGACAGATATCTCCCTTGGAAGGTCGAATCTGCCGAGGAGCCTGCACAACTTCACTGTCGGACTTTTGTGAGCGACCTACCGCTCGTTGCAGGTGGATTTTCCTCCGGGAAAGAGGAGGAGAATCTAACTAAGCGCCGGTATATTTTTACCCCAAGGGTACTGCGTTTTTATAGTCGACTGAAGTCTGCTTAAAAATTGGGCGCGTAATATGCCCTTTGGGCATTTACTCAAACAAAAAACCCTACTCGTGGTGGGAGATAGGGCTTTTTGATTTTAACTCCAAGCTTAGAGTCAGTATTTGATTAGAATACTGGGGTTGCTATATATGTCAGTACAGCAGTGTAGTCCTCTGCAGCTTCCTGCAAGGCGCTAATCTGGATTTTGTAACCAACAGTTGTGGTTCCAACTCCTTGACCGCTACCGTTTACAGGACCAGTGTGCGACATAACTTGAATCGGTGAGGTCGAAGCCGAAACAAATCGGTTTCCTCCTGCGCCAACTTGGAAGTTTGCACCACCAGTTAATGCTGCGTCATCAGTTGTGATAGCCCAGTGACCGTAAGTGTTTTCAGAGCCTGGCGTTGCGCCTGGCGCTGTCCACGCTGTAGGTGACATGGTGTAGGCACCATTGATGAAGCCGTCAATATCTGCACCATTTGCAGAATCGAGCATAGCATCCGTTTCTACTGTTACAGAGTAACCATTTCTGGCGTTGGTAGTAACAGTAAGAAGTTGGGCGGCAGTACTAGCAGTGTTTGCAAGCAATTTACCAAAGGCAATTTGCGTTGCTGTGGTAGTACCACCGGTGGTATCAGCTGTGTTCACGACAGTTCCCCTAGGACGACCCGCCACTGTAAAAGTGAAGAGTGTGTCTACAGAAGCTGTTACGAGAACAGTGTCTACAATCGCTATTCGAGTTTTGCCAGTATCAGACGCTCCAGCAGTCAAAGGAATCTGACGTGATCCTGTCGATGCTGGATTGTTGATTTGATCGGCTGAGCCAGCTCCTCCGAAAGTCGCATGGTTCCCGATTTCAATGGTAGTTGTACCGTTAGCTGGGACTGACCCTCCATCACCCGAACAAAATGTAAGAGTGAGGACGCTTCGATTCCAGGTTGCGCCAACTCTTTCTGTTCCTGCACAGTTATCTGCGACAGTGTAGTCAGAAGTGGTTGCAACATCGATATCGGTAGCGTTAATGGTACTTGTACCAGTAAAACCGTCTGAGAAGTCAAGTGTTATGGTTGACCCGTTAGCTATACCAGTTGGTGTAGTAAACACGATAGTGTGGTCAGAGTCTAACCCCGGAGCTGACTCCGAAAGTGTGTCTCTGAAGTTAGTGACATTAGCAGCTTCCGCAAAGCGGAGTGATGGTAGACCGAAAGACCAAAGAAGTATGGCTAGGCCCACAATCGCTGTGGTAGCTTGGAGCACAGAGAGCGCGTTGGACGCTTTGTGCATATTACTCTACGTTGTATTACCTTACAGCCTATACCAAGTGGTGTGCGATATAGACG
>JAYTZG010000055.1:0-3406 GCA_043742005.1 Minisyncoccota bacterium
TGTTTGCATGTACAGATTGGAACCTTTTAACGAATTGATTACCAGTTTTCGACACTGCACACAACCGACACGACCAACCGTCGATGCCTAGCATCCCCCAAAATAATTCAAATTGTTAAATTATTTTGGGGAAGAGTGTACTTGATTCTTCGATACAAGAAAGTGGGCGGGAGCAGAAATTTCTGCTCCCGCAAAGAACTGTCAGTAGAGCTTTGCAGATTCTATCAGTTCTGCGTCTAACCATGTTTCAACTTCGAGCAAAAGTAGTTGATCCATGTCTTTTGAGCCAGCGTGCAAAAAGAGTGTTTTTGCCGCTTGTTCCAAAAGTCTTTTGCGAAACACTCCGGCATCACCGCCAAAATTTTCGTCAATAACGAGTTCCATTTTGGCGACAATCTCGTTTTTACGACCACGGAAAATTTGTGCATCAGAGATATCATCAGTATCAATCCTGCGGTTTTCTTCCATGTGCCGAGCAAGGGCGTGGATGATGCCAAACGCATCGCTGAAGTTTTCGTAAAGATTTTCCTCATAAGACATGTAAGACTCCTTCGTTTGTGTTAAAAACACTTTCTTGTATCGAAATATTTTTACTTGGTTACTACAAGGTGGTGCGGACGACGATTTGGTCGTCCGCATCCAGACCGATTCACATTCGAATCAGGGGATCTTTGTCGAGATCTGGCCTGCCAGTCATTTCGCGCTTGCGATCGAAATCGTGACTGTCGTCGTAATCATCCGGCCGAGTTGGCTGAGCATGGAAGTCATCTCGGTCTCCAGGCTTCGCTCCTCCGGGTTTGTCCAAAGAAGTCAGTCTACGTGACATCTGATTCGGTTTGACGGCCATTTTTATTCCCCTCAATTTGTACTGGTGGTTTCCCCAATGTTCCTCTTAAACACTGACCACCTTGTAGTAACCAAGTTTATTGATTTTTCAATGTACGTTCGATATCGCGCTTTACGTCGCGGGATTGAATGGCCTGGCGCTTGTCATAGTTGCGCTTACCCTTCACTACAGCGATTTCTAGCTTGATATTCCGGCCGGCATTATACAATTTAAGTGGGATAGCTGTCAAACCAGCGGTTTCTGTTTGCTGTTCAATCTCGGCCAGCTCTTTCTTGGAAAGCAGTAGCTTGCGGGCGCGCTCCGGATCGTACTTTTTGAGTAGGTTTTTGGGCTGGTAGAGGTTGATATTAAGTCCGACCACAAAGGCTTCGCCGCCGCGGATGATAACAAAGGCTCCTTCGAGTTTGCCCCGACTTGCCCTGACTGACTTCACCTCATGTCCAAGCAGCGAAATACCCGCCTCATAGGTCTTGAGGACTTCGTAGTCAAAGTGGGCTTTTTTGTGTGAAAGATAATTGGTCATGGCGCCGTATCAACTACTATAGCAAATTACTCGCAAAATCAAGGTATTTCTGTATAATTCGGTCCATATGAATAATCCCATTAAAAACGACGAAATGACCGACAAGACTGACGTTGCCGTCACGCCGGTTGACGCTGTAGTAGAGGAACCTGCACCAACTGAAGTGCCGGTGGCTGATACTCTGCCACCGATTCCACCAGCTAAAAAAGATGCTGGTCAACAGATAAAGGATATGGGAAAGAAGGTACCGCTTGGTCCCGGAAATTTCTGGAACAACATGCTCACCACAGTGTTGCTACTTATTGTCGTGACGGCTGTGTTCTCATACATTACCGAAAGCCGCACTAAGCCAGCTGAAATTAGTATCACTGACGTGGTGGGGCAAGTGAAGGCCGGGGAAGTTAAAACTATCATCGTCCGTGGCGATGTACTTGAGGTCACATACAACGACGAGACTCGTACTCAAGGTGAAGCCAAACGCGAAGTCGACGCGTCTATTTCTGAAACACTCACTAACCTAGGAGTAACTAATGAACAGCTCGCTAAGATTAAGATTGATGTCCAGCGCGAGACAGGGTTTGCGTACTGGTTTGGTACTTTTGCACCATTCTTATTTCCGATTCTTTTCTTGGGAGTGGTGATTTGGTTCTTCACACGTAGTGTGAAGGGTGCTGGTATGCAAGCTCTGAACTTCGGTTCTTCTAAAGCGCGCATGATTGACCCGAACGACGGTAGCAAGAAAGTCACGTTTAAAGATGTCGCTGGGGCCAAGGAAGCTAAGCAGGAGCTCGAAGAAATTGTCGACTTCCTCAAGAATCCAAAGAAGTTTCTCGACATTGGTGCTGAGATCCCTAAAGGCGTGATGATGATGGGTGCGCCGGGAACAGGAAAGACTCTGCTGGCTCGCGCCGTAGCCGGTGAAGCGGGTGTACCGTTCTACTCAATCTCTGGTTCTGAGTTCGTGGAGATGTTCGTCGGTGTCGGTGCGTCACGGGTACGTGACCTGTTCTCAATGGCCAAGAAATCTGCGCCAGCAATTATCTTCATTGATGAAATCGACGCGGTTGGTCGCGTCCGAGGCACGGGTGTTGGTGGCGGTAACGATGAACGCGAACAAACTCTCAACCAAATCCTCGTTGAGATGGATGGCTTTGAACCAAATGCCAAAGTGATTGTGATGGCGGCAACTAACCGGCCTGATGTACTTGACCCTGCGCTCCTTCGTCCGGGACGTTTTGATCGGCGCGTCACCATTGACCTACCTGACCGTGGTGACCGCGAAGAGATTCTTAAAGTTCACGCTCGCAAGAAGCCGCTGCAAGACGATGTGAATCTGGCGATTATTGCGCAGCGAACCCCCGGGTTCTCTGGTGCTGATCTCTACTCACTTATGAATGAGGGAGCTATCCTGGCAGCGCGTGAAGAGCGCAAGACGGTCGGACAGTTTGATCTTATCCGCTCGATAGAAAAAGTCATGCTTGGTCCAGAACGCCAGAGTCACGTGCTAAGTAAGCATGAGAAGCTGGTTACCGCGTATCACGAAGTTGGGCATGCCCTCGTTGCTTCAGTACTTGCCCACGCTGACCCTGTCCAGAAGATTTCTATTATCTCTCGCGGTCGAGCGGCAGGATACACTCTCAAACTGCCAGACCAAGACCGACGTATGCATACCAAGAAAGAGTTTCTTGATGACATCGCGATGACTCTCGGAGGATACGTAACTGAACAGATGATTTTTGACGATCTTTCGACTGGTCCATCAAACGACCTCCAGGTGGTCGCCAACATGGCCCGCGACATGGTGACTAAGTACGGTATGAGTGAAAAGCTCGGTCCAATCGCCTTTGAAGGAATGGGTGGACGCACGATTGGCGGCGGGTATGCCGAAGACCGTGGTTACTCTCCTGAAGTCGCTAAGATGATTGATGATGAAGTATCACAAATCATTACCGAAGGAATGGCCCGAGCTCGTGAAGCTCTCACCACTCACCGCGTTGCGCTGGATGCTATCTCCATCAAGCTGGCTGAAGTCGAGA
>JAYTZG010000056.1:0-7957 GCA_043742005.1 Minisyncoccota bacterium
CTGAAGCTTCTGCTACCGCAGCGGTAGAAGCCACGAAGACGTCTGGACGGACTGCTTCTGCTCGCTTCATTGAGTCAAATGCTGCTGTAGTACCTGATACCGCTACACCGGCCGCTAGACGCGGACGAGCCACGATAAGGTAGGTCACAAATAGTGCCCAAGCAGCGAGTAATGTGTAGAACATGATAGTAAGCATTGTTCCCGCTTCAAAACCAGTATACGGAACGTTCGAAAGTGAGATACCAGCAACGAGTGGCTTTTGGTCTCGGTCAGTGAGGACAGTAAGGTCGTCGACATTCACCTTTACTTTACAAGTTCGATCCTTTGAACCTTTTTCCGCAACCAGGGTGTATTCGGTATCACGAGTTGGCTTTAGCTTGAGCGAACCGTCATAGTGGTCAGCTCGATCTTCCTTGTCGTACTTATCTGTAGACATAAGAGTCTTACCCTTATCGTCCTTGATAGTAACAGTGGTTGCCCGAGTAGTGTCCCACTTGAGAGTGATTTCTTGACCACGCTTGATACTGCTATCTGAGAGACTGATTCCACAACGTGGTGCTGAGCTTCCGCCACCGCCTCCACCGCCTCCAGATTCAACGTCGATAGTGATTGGACAATCAACTGATTGAGTTCCCTTCCGAGCTGTCAAAACGTAAGTAGTGTCAGAACGTGGATCAACAGTGGTACTTCCGGCTAGAGCAGTTGAATTGATGACACTGATAGAAACAGAATCAATATTATTTGTACTCCAGTTTAGAGTCACGTCTTCACCGTCACGGATTGAGTAATCAGACGCATTGAAAGTAACGTTATTAGCGCAACTTAGGACTGGTGTTTGTGCGAGTGTGACGGGCGCGGCACAAGTGACACGGTCACCTTCGGCGTCGGTCGCAGTCAACACGAAGTTAGTGTTAGCGGTAACATTAGTTACTTGTGAGGCTTGAGAAGCTACAGTACCGATTGTTGGAGCAATCGAAACATTAGTTGCTCCGTTTACCTTCCAATTGAGAGTTACTGCTCCGCCAGTACTTCCTAGTGTACTTGGTGTAGCTGTAAAATACTCACAAACAGGCACTGACGTAGTGGTAACAGTTACCAGAACTGGACAAGTGACAGTACGGTTTTGGGTGCCAAAGGCGGTAAGGGTGTAGGTAGTTGTTGTTAGCGGTGACACAGAAGTCGAGCCATCAACCGGCTTTTCGCCAACGCCGTTGTTGATTACAACTCGCGTTGCGTTTGAAGTTTGCCAAGCAAGTTGCGCTGGGTTGCCCACAGTCACAGTCGCCGGTGTGGCTGCAAATGAGTCACATGATGGAGCTGGGTCAGCAACACAGTCGTTGTTGATCGCAGTCTTGACAGTTTGACTGTAAGCCCAAGTACCGAAGTTGTTGAGTTCAAGCGCAGTAGCCTTAGCTTGGTTTGGTACTTCGAAGTCACCACAGGTAGCTGGTGCGTTGACACGACCAGTCCAAGTAATAGTCCCTGATTCGTTTGGACTAAGGACATTTCCGTTGAAGTGCAAAGTTCGGTCAGCCATTGTGTAGACTGGGATACCTTCGTAGCCAAGACGGAGGTTACTAGAAACCGAAGCAGTAAGGTAGGTAAGATTGCCGTTTACAACATCTTCAATCTTTACACCACTACCAGTACAGTCGGTTGCGCCGATGTTCTTTACAGTAATGTTGTAAGTAAGAGTATCTCCAACATTTGCGGTTGACTTGTCGACAGTCTTGAGAACTTCAAGACGACAATCAACTGGAGTTGGAGGTACACAGACAATAGTCACTCGCGCAACACAATCAGACGTACCGTCAGCGGTAGCCGCCACGAGTTCGTAGGTAGTGTTTTGCAAGATATTTGTCATCTGGATAGTACCGTTGGTACCTGTGAGTGTCTGGCCATTGAGCTTAAACACGTCAAAACCAGAAGTTTCCCAAGTCAGGGTAGTACTTCCGCCAGTTGCGATTTGAATTTGACTCGCTTCGATATTACAAGTTTGTAACACGATGTTTGATGTGCCGCCGGTAAGAATGCCACCAAAGTCAAAGTCTGGAAAATCAAATCCCGGTAGATTAAAAGAAAAGCCAGAAGTTACGTCAGTAGTTGCTTGGGCGTTTGCAACGGCAATCATTGGTGCATTGAAACCAGAGAAGACCAACGCAAAAATCACCACTGTGGTCGAAATGGTTTGGATAATTTTGTTCATAGTAATAGTGCTAACGTTCATAAGTTTTATACTCCTACCTACACCATGTTACGCAAGAGTAAAGAAGCCTACGAAGACTTGTTTTAGTTAAAGAGAACGACGGGCAAAAGCCCAAGGGGAACAAACGTTGTATTCCCCTTATAATATACTACTTTTTCAGTTTTGTCAATGATTTAGAGGACCTACGCAAATGAGTGTAATTCGAGGCGGTCAAGTAAAACATGACGAGGTGTACCCCAAGAGCACTTCTATTTTATAGTCGCTTTCGCTCCTTAAAATATGGGCGTACAAGGTACATTGAGGAATGTTTTGCGCAGACCAACGAAGAAGTGCGCCATTTCCGGAGGTCCAATTTTAGAGCGCTCGGACGTCTATACGCTTGGCCTCAACAATAAAGCGGTCATCCT
Source organism: Minisyncoccota bacterium (assembly GCA_043742005.1). Lineage (GTDB taxonomy): Bacteria > Patescibacteriota > Minisyncoccia > Phycocordibacterales > UBA918 > OLB19. The sequence goes on from JAYTZG010000056.1 coordinate 2,614, forward strand.
TGCTTCCAAAGCTGTTACAAGTCGCTAAAGTCAGTCGCGCTCCGGTATCAGCCACGGGAATGGTGACATCAGCGGCTTTCGCTTTATAGACCTTTTCCACTTCGTACGTCAGGACATACCCTTCTGAGGTAACTTCGATTTTATCGCCCCAAGCTAGGTCTTGGATGCCATTAAAAGCCTGGAAGTTCTTGTTAAGAACGGTCGGCAGGTAGCTTGAGTGTCCCAAAATAAAGACATTGCCAGCCTGCGCCATGTGAGCTGAGTCAGGATGTCGAACAACACCACTTAAAAGAGCGTTATCGAGGTCCCCGGTAGCCCGTGAGGTTGGGTTCAAGACCGGAATGGTACGGTCGAGCTTTTCTATGTACATCGAAGTTGGGAGCACCGGATTGCTGATATCACCCATTGGGAGGTCGAAGTTAGACTGGGCTGACTGTTCGATTTCAGTCGAAGCAGGCTCAACTTGGAGATTTTCGGTTTTTACTTCCCCCGTCTTTGGCTCTGGCACAAAATCAATCGCCACCAAAAAGAGGTAAGAAAACAGAAACACCAGGAAAAACACGCCAAAAAACGCATACTTTCTCTCCCATACCCTTTCAAATAAAGACTGAATCATAAATCACCTAGAAAATTATTCTGCTATACTATCACACTTCCGTCAAAAGTCAACACTACTAAGGGCGTCATTCCTAGCCGTTTATTTACGCACTTAATTACTTGACAAACGGTTTAAATCGTAGTAGGTTTCAAATATATGGAAAAAGTAACATCGACCGAGGAAAAGAAGTCTGGGTTCAGTAAGCCGGTAGCGGTGGCTGGATTTGTGGCTATTATTGTTCTCATTGCCTGGGCTTCAGTGAAAATTGTTAGCTTTGCCCCGACGGCGTTTAGTTCCCTAGCCTCTTTATCACAAGGTATTAGTAGTTATCGCGACTCGATGTCAGCTGACATTGACGCCGACCTCATTGTCGCTAGCAATATGAAGCTGGCTGATGCCGGCAAGCCTGTCATCATCACCTGGGACAAGGATAGTCGCGAAGGTACTTATGCCTTCTCATACGCTTGTCTTGAGGGTCTGACTATCGATATCGTCGACACTGAGGGTCTGCGCAATATTGCCTGCGATACTCGCTACAGCCTCGGTGTCACCGACGCAGTGACGGTAGTTGTGAATTCAGAAAAAGACCGTCATGTCGACGTGCCGTATACGATTTCCTTCATGCGCCAAAATGACACTGGACCGGTACGTTCTGGAAATAACACCCTTACGATTACCAACGAAAGTATTAGCGAGACTCTTGCCACAGCTACGCCAAACGGCGAAATCCTAGGTGAAGAAGACGTTAAAGAAGAAGTTCCCACTTCAGCGACACCGGTCACTACAGCTCCGAAGCCAAAGCCCGTAGTTGTCGCGCAACCAGTCACTGAGTACGTGTACGAAATCCCCGTTTCAGATCCAAATGGCTTCACCGACCTCGCAACTCGTTTCCTCAATGTTGGAGACATTACTGGTGACAAGTTTGTCGCTGGTAATATCGAGCGCGACGGAAACGGCGCTTTCCAATTTGAAGTCAAGAACATCGGAACTAAGACATCAGGCACTTGGACCTACACCGTTACTCTCCCCGATGGCGACTCATACACTTCAGACAAGCAGACTGCCCTGAAGCCCAATGAACGAGCTGTTATCTCTCTTGGCTTTGACACCCCCGACGAAGCTTCACACACCTTTGTGGTCGTAGTAAAAGTCGACGACAAAGTCTCCACAAACAACAGTTTCAAGAAAGTGGTGAACTTCTCTAAATAACCTAAACGCAAAAACAGCCGGCTTGCGCCGGCTGTTTTTATATATAATCACAACCAGAGTGTGTCTTAAAAGTTCAGATACGAGGCGGCGAATTAAAGTAGCGTGAGGCGTACTGGTTTGTACGTTGAACGTTACTTTAATGAAGACAACGAAGTAGATGGGCTTTTTAGGCGCACGTCTAAATGTCTAGGTTCGCCATCTTGGCGTTGTTTTGGATAAATGACTTTCGACTGGGGACATCGGTTCCCATTAGGATATCGAATACTCGATCGGCCCTTTGTCCGTCTTCGACATGAACTTGCTTTAAGATGCGGTTGAGTGGGTTCATGGTGGTCTCCCATAGTTCGTCGGCATTCATTTCTCCGAGACCCTTGTAGCGTTGAATGCGAACCTTTGCGCCTTTTCTGGCGACAGTTGCACCCTCCTCAACCTCTTCTTCCTCTTCACCTTCCTCAGATTCAATAGAGTCTTCATTTACTTCCTCCCCCATGTCTTTTAGAATCGCGAACTTTTCAACGTCATCAAAGGCGTAACGGATGTCCTTACCTTTCTGGATTTTATAGAGTGGTGGTTGGGCGATGTAGACAAAGCCTCCGTCAATGAGCGGTCGGAAGTAACGGTAGAACAGTGTTAGTAAAAGTGTCCGGATGTGTGCGCCGTCAACGTCCGCGTCAGTCGCGATAATAATCTTGTGGTAACGAAGACGTGAGATATCAAACACATCGCCAATCGCCGTACCCATGGCAATCACCAGGTTTTTAATCTGCTCTGAGGCCAGCATCTTGTCGATACGGGCGCGCTCCACATTAAGGATTTTGCCTCGCAGCGGCAAAATCGCTTGCGTCTTGCGGTCTCGACCCATCTTGGCCGAACCCCCCGCTGAGTCTCCCTCTACAATAAATATTTCTGAGTCTTCCGCGCGCTTACTCTGACAGTCAGCTAGCTTGCCTGGTAGTGATAGCCCTTCGAGCGCCCCTTTACGAAGCACGCTGTCTTTCGCTGCCTTGGCCGCCTTACGCGCCTTCACCGCAATAATCACTTTATTAATCATGGCTTTAGCGTCGTCAGGATTTTCTTCTAGGTAAGCATTAAAGGCTTCCCCGAAGACGGACTCAACAGCGCCACGCGCTTCCACCGAACCGAGCTTCGCCTTGGTCTGTCCTTCAAACTGAATTTCTGGCATCTTCACCGACACCACGGCAGTAATACCTTCTAGTACGTCGTCCCCGGTGAAACTTGGATCTTTGTCTTTGACTGAGAAGAAGTTGTTTTTCTTGGCGTAATTGTTGAGAGTACGCGTCAGCGCAGTTTTAAACCCGGTGATGTGTGTACCGTGTTCAGGGTTGTAGATATTGTTAGCAAAGGCTGAGATGCGGGGTGAGATGTCGTCAACATACTGTAGCGCCACCTCCACCGACATCACCTCCTTGCTCACGTCATTTTTCTCGATATAGAAGATGTTTTTGTGGACGGGCTTTTGGTATTGGTTATTGAAGGCCACCAGTGAACGAAGTCCGCCTTCAAAGTAGAAAGTTTGTTGCGGCACTTCGAGATGTTCGTCAGCCAAGTATTGCTTACCCTTTAGATCGAGTTTACTTTGCGCTGCTTCTGATATCTCTCGCGCGTCAATCACAGTCAGGTGCATTGCCTTTACCAAGTAAGCCTGCTGGCGCAAGTGGTTGAAAATTCGCTTGTAATCGTAGTTGATTTCTTTGAAGATTTCGATGTCGGCTTTGAAGGTAATGATGGTCCCTTGGAGCTTCGAGGGACCTACTCGCTTCACCTTACCTTTCGGCTTACCAATGCCGTACTCCTGAATACTGTATGAACCATCGCGGTGGACTTCAGCAATCAAGTGCTCCGAAAGTGCGTTCACCACCGACACACCTACTCCGTGCAGACCACCAGACACCTTGTACCCTGACTCATCGCCGCCGAACTTCCCGCCGGCATGGAGGACAGTGAGAATGGTTTCAAGCGCAGAGACGCCGGTTTGCTTGTGATGGTCAACCGGAATACCGCGACCGTTGTCGACGACGCGGATGTAGTTGTCCGGCAAGAGTGCCACTTCCACTCGGTTCGCAAAACCACCCATCGCTTCATCGCGTGAGTTATCAAAAATTTCCCAAATTAGGTGATGAAGACCGTCAGGACCAGTAGTCCCAATGTACATCCCCGGCCGCTTACGCACCGGCTCCAACCCTTCCAGAACAGAAATCGACGACGCGTCATAGGCTTTATCTTTAGTCTTCTTGGGGGTGGTATCTTTTTTCGGGGTCGGCATAATCAAAATTTAAGTAAGCATTCGGTCTGTTCCAGCAATTTCGGCCGGTAAAAAGGCCGAAATTGGGAACTAAATTCATAATAATCGCTACGCTCGTTTATTCATTTAATACTGAATTTTTAACGTAATAATTACTCACTATTATAGCAGAAAACCACCACTTTTACTCGTTAAAATCAGGCAAATTTGAGGAGAAAAAGCTTGACTTTTAGAATGAATGTGCTATTATAGCAAATAGACACCAACCCTAACCGGAGACAGCTCATGAACACTGAAAGAACGCGGGAAGAACGCAAAGAATCCCTCGGACGACTCTCCTGCATCAATGCGATGCGAGACCACACCGAGTACGATCTGTGGGAGCATCACGGAAAGGTCACTGGCTGGACAACAAAGGACACCTGGTTCATCACCAAGTGTCCCGACGAGAACGTTCACATGCCAGACGAAACCAAGCATGTTCCACGTCGAGTGGAACTCCTGGGTTACCAGTCAGACATCCGGGACTTTGTCGCTGATTTCTTCATCGACAATCCCACCGCTCAATGGATGCTTCTCCATACCGTAAGAGGTCATGGGGGCTCTGGTCCTTTGACGGTTCTGGCCTGGGGCGAATAGTTCCGATTGCACCGAAGCGTCGCGCACCTCACCTCACCGTGAGTGCGCGACCTCGGATTTTTTTATATCAAAAAATATAGCGATTAATCGCTATATTTTGGATACGGACTTAAGGAAGTAACAGTAGTGTTTTGGGAGACATTGCGCAGAAACAAAAAATCTCTGAGTCTAGACTCAGAGATTTTTTGTTTCGAGCATAGCGGCATTTTCTGTGGGAGAAAATGAACGCGTGTCGAGCAAGGCACTGCTGTCACTTCCGCAACTTACCTAACATCCCAACCGTTCTCTGCAACTACCTTGTAAACGTTGTCCATGTGAATGGTTACTTCGGCGTCGGTGAGGGTTTTTTCGAAGGATTGGAAGACGAGACGGAAGGCGTAGGAAGTGCGACCGTCTTTGGTGAAAGTGTCGAAGAGTGAGAGGCGGACCAGTAAATCGCCAGCGGCGTTGCCGATGGTTGATTCGACTATATCGGCCAACTCGCCTTCCCCTACCCACAGTGCAATGTCGCGAGACATAGCTGGATAGACAGAAACGGCTCTGTAGGTATTGATCGGCTTTGAAATATACTCGCCGTATGAAGTTGGCCGAGGAAGTGTTTCAAGTACGACTGACAGATTGGCTTCAGCGACGCC
>JAYTZG010000057.1:0-17197 GCA_043742005.1 Minisyncoccota bacterium
CTTCCGGGTGGTCTTCCCTCTGGAACAGCTCCGGCTGACGCTGACGAAATCGGTGACGCTTCGGGTCAAGCTGATATCTGTGACGACCTAGTTCCAGAATACATTGCCGCTCTACCCGCTGACCCTAACGAGACTGATCAAAGTATTACTGAAGATGAGTGTGGCACATACAATATTGGCTACACGATTTACGAAGACAACGGGCGAGTCACAATCATCGCGCCTAGTACTGAAATTGGTTCTGACATCACTGTCACTCGTTAATAACCTAAAAACGGTATAGAAAAAGCCGTGCGCTTGCGCACGGCTTTTTTATGCTTCTACCCCTTCTGCTTCCTCTTCAAGATAATCTTTCCAAGGCAGATGGTTGTAGAGAATAATTTTGTACTTGTCATCAGGCAGTCGTTTGTACACCGTGACCGAAGCATTACCCAGTCTATCTGCTCTGCTTTGGTGCCAAGCGTGCCAGTCTTCAACACTAGCCTGAAGCAACACCTTGCGAAAGCACAAGCCAGAAATACCATGACTTGAGATGAGCATCAGTCGAGCGTCGGCGAAGAGATTTTTGTCTGACAAAAAGTCAGAAATTCTCGCCTCGACTTCGGGACAACTTTCGCCGTCTGGCGCCCTGTAGTTATAGTAGTCGGCTTCCCAACGTCCCCTTTCTTCAGGAAAGTCCTCAAAGAAGGGACCGCCTCTTATGTGGAGTTGCCCGTGCCAGCGCTCGCCAATGCGCGGATCAATAACGAAGTCGCTACCGAGTTCCTGAGGAATCGCATGAGTACGAGTGAAATCCGACGCAAACGTCAGATCAAACTTACCAAAGACTCTTTTTAGATACTCAGAGGTATACACCGTTTGCATCAAACCACGATCAGTAAGTGGTGATACTTTGTTGGCTTCACCGCTCTGTACAAGACGAGTATACTCAACTGGGCCAAGGTTATGGGCACACTGCGGATGTCTTACATAGACAATGAGCGGAGGAAGGTGTGAAAACATATCAAGGTTCTCCTTAAGGGACTATTCCAAGTTACCTTACCAACCACTATCGAAATATGCAAGAAAAACCCCGCGGCCTGAGGCCGCGGGCGATTCGCAGGTATCCCTTTAGACTGACACTGCCGTATCTGGCTTGTAGACCGCTGCATACTGTCTGTAACTATCAGTTACCCGTGGGTCCGATCCAATGTGGGCAAGCATCTCCGGATCAAAATACTTTGTATTCCAGCCCGCTGTTTCCCAACCACTACGACTATAAAAGGGCGTCAGCACGGACTCATAGTCACTAAGACCATTTTTCAAAACAAACGTCGACCCGTAATAGCCTATTGAACCGGATGATATAGAATGTTCATCAGGGTCGGTTATCTCTTCCCATTCCTTGGGGACAAGTACCGGATAAGGATACAATAGTGCGTGGGCTATTGGGGCATCGAGATGATAATACCCCTCGTTCTCAATCTCTATAAGGTTTTTCTTGATAAGTTCATTAAACTCCGATTTGGCAAAGGTTTGGCCATCTCTAATATAGTCAAACACCACCTTAATTTCAAGTCGAGAAATGTCAATTTCACTCAGAGTTTTCGATCGTAAATTTTGCTCCTTGAGAACAAAATTATCAGCAAACGAACAGAAAAGCGGATGCCCACTTGAATTCAGGGTATCAGTAAGTGAGAATCCCTTGCTCCGATCTATGTGTAAAATCTGCTCCCTATTGTTTCTATCCATTTAATTATCCTAACATAAAGCTATCTGTACTACTTTTTAACCTACCACAAATAAAAAACAGCGGTCCGCCAGGACCGCTGTTTTTTATTTGCCTTACACTGTCACGACTTCTCTTTTCGTCTCTTGAGACTTTTTCGCTACAGCTTTTTTTGGTGTAGCAATCGTCTCAGCCTTCGCCCACGCCTTTTTCTTAATTTCAAAATCAAGGACGTCCTTCTTCATGGTCACCTTGACGGTGCCACCTTGCATCATGCACGGTGGGCCTGATTTTATTTTTATGTTAATAGTGATGCGATTTTCTTCAAATCATTGCAAAATCACCATTTTGGAGTAATCTTCAATATGGAAAAACAAAGTCAGGAGACCATCATGCCAAAGATTCAACCGACAGTTGTCGCTCAGCGTGGGGAGTTCTTTTCGGCCCTGCTCTCCCCACAAGCCTTCAAGCGGCTTTCTAGCAGACATCACAACCTGCTACCCGAAGCAACATACACCAAGAAAATCGATCAATTGAGAAAACTTGGGTTTGAAAACCCCGGGCAGTTGATCCGGCAAGGTTACGAGACATTAACCATTAGTATTAACAAAATCAAAGACACGATGAACTGGTTACGTGTCCTGGGTTTTAGAAACCCTCATCACATGGTGATGCTGGCCCCATCCATTCTCTATAAGTCCACTGAGTCAATGGGAGTAATCGTTGAACTCGTGTTGGCTCAATCTCTTGATGAGCCTTTAAGGGTGATCGAATCTTACCCGGCCCTTCTGATAAGGTCGCAAGAAAACGTCCGCCAGAAAATTCGGCTGATACACCGTTTGAAAGTGGCTAATGTGGAAGATTACCTGCGGTATAACCCATTGTTAGTCGGGATGGATATACGAAGAATCATCCCTATCCTCAAACAGTGCAAGGAAGCAGGAGAGTTCCCAACCCCAAAACAGTTCGACAGGTACTACCGCGCGCGGTGACACAAAAAACGCCGGCCCTTATTTAATTTGGGGCCGGCGGTTTTCTTCTATTAAGCTGTCACCACTTCCTTCTCTATATCCTTAATTATCTTTTTGGAGAGAGATTTCTTTGTAATAACTGACGCCTCAGTCTTCGCGCGAGCTTTTTTCTTAATTTCAAAATCAAGGACGTCCTTCTTCATGGTGACTTTCACTGAACCGCCTTGCATCATTCCTTCGCCCACCATCATATTAGCAATCGGGGTGAGAATCTTGCTTTGAATTACGCGGCGTAGTGGACGCGCACCAAACTTTGGATCGTAGCCTTCCTTGGCGATATAAGCCATCACTTCTTCCGCTACCGCTAGTTTGATTTCTTTCTTGGCTAGACGCTTTATCACGTCCTTCATTTGAATCTGGACAATATCAGCGATCACTTCTGGAGTTAGGAGGTCGAAGGTAACGATTTCATCCAGACGGTTAATAAACTCTGGTCGGAAGAAGTTCTTGAGACTCTCCATTACCTTGTCTTTAGCCTGTGCATACTGCGCATTTGTCCCGTGGTCATGGGTAAAGCCAAAGTTAGACATCTTATCAATGTGTTCCGAACCGATGTTCGAAGTCATGATAATCACTGAGTTCTTGAAGTTTACCTTGCGACCCTTGGCATCAGTCAGATGTCCTGAGTCGAGTACTTGAAGCAATACGTTGAATACATCAGGATGAGCTTTCTCGACTTCATCAAGTAGAATTACCGCGTATGGACGACGACGAATCTTTTCGGTCAGTCCACCGCCTTCGTCATGTCCAACGTAGCCAGGCGGAGAACCGATGAGTTTTGATACCGAGTGCTTCTCCATAAACTCGGACATGTCGACCCGAATCAATGCTTCAGGATCATTAAACATAAATTCCGCCAGCGCCCGAGAAAGCTCCGTCTTACCAACGCCAGTTGGACCAAGGAATAAGAATGAACCAATCGGACGATTAGGATCAGCTATACCGGCGCGGGAACGCTTGATAGCGTCAGAAACGAGCTTAACCACCGGGTCTTGTCCCACCACTTTTTCCTTAAGTACATCTTCCATCCGAGCCAGCTTTTGGGCTTCCGCTTCGAGCATGCGTGCTACGGGGATACCGGTCCATAGTGAGACCACATGCGCAATTTCAGCTTCCGACACTTCTTCCTTCAGAAGACGACTGCCACGTTGCAACTTCTTCAGTCGCTTCTGTTGTTCATCAAGTTCTTTCTCAGCTGAGGGAATAGCGTCGTATCGGATCTCGGCCGCCCGAATAAGATCAGCTGTTGCTTCCGCTGACTCTGCTTCGTTGCGCAACTCTTCGAGTTCTTTTTTTAGTTCACCAATAGCATCAAGTGCTTCTTTTTCATTTACCCACTTGGTTTCAAGTACAGCGGTCTTTTCTCGCAGCTCACCAATCTCTCCGTCAATTTCTTTCAGACGATCTTTGACCTTCTTTTTATTCTCGGTAATTTCCAGCTCCTTCTTAAGGGCTTCTTTTTCAATCTCTAGTCGCCGCACCGCGCGGTCCGCCAATACCAGTTCCTCTGGCTTGTTCTCCAGTGAGATACGCAACGCCGAAGCTGCTTCGTCGATTAGGTCAACGGCTTTATCAGGCAAGAAGCGATCAGTGATGTAGCGTGAAGAAAGATTTACCGCTGCCAAAATAGCATCGTCAGTAATACGAACGCCGTGAAAAAGTTCGTACTTCTCAGCCAGACCGCGCAAAATCGCTACCGTATCCTCCGGAGACGGCTCGTTCACATACACCGGTTGGAAACGTCGCGTCAGCGCCGGGTCACGCTCGATGTGCTTTTGGTATTCCTTGAGCGTCGTCGCACCAATCACGCGGATTTCTCCACGCGCTAGTGCCGGCTTCAACATATTTGAAGCATCCATCGAGCCATCGGCTTGTCCGGCTCCGACAATAGTGTGGAGTTCATCAATAAAAAGAATGATTTGTCCGGCGGAGTTTTCAACCTCTTTCATCACTGACTTAAGACGCTCCTCGAATTCACCACGGAACTTTGTTCCAGCAACCAGCAGACCGAGGTCGAGTGAGAGAATCTCTTTGCCTTTGATGGATACCGGCACTTGGCCCAACACGATCTGCTGTGCGAGTCCTTCGGCAATCGCTGTCTTCCCGACTCCTGCCTCTCCGATAAGGACCGGATTGTTCTTGGTGCGACGAGAGAGAATCTGAATCACGCGTTGGATTTCTGCATCGCGACCGATAACCGGATCGATTTTATTTTCTTGCGCTAGTTTGGTGAGGTTGCGCGTGTACTTAGAGAGAGTACGAAACTTCTTTGGTGATTGGGCATCACTCACATTGTGTTCACGTAGTTCTTTAATAGTTTCCTGTACACGATCTTTCTTGATTCCGCTACGTTGCAACACTTCTATAGCTGGACCAGGATGTTCGAGTAGTGAAAAGAAAAGGTGTTCCACCCCAACATACGAATCTCCCAGCTGTTCAGCAAAGGTAGCTGAAAATTCCAGCGCCTTAGCTAGTTCTGGTGTGAGGTAGAGTTGGTATGATTGCGAAATCGTATTCTGAACTTCTGGTGTCTCTAATCCTTCAAGGAGTAAGTCAGTAAAGGCAATAATATCAATATCCAGCCGATCCAGGATCGCAATCACCGCACTTTCGTCCTGTATCGCCAAAGCCGCCAGCAAGTGAGTCGGACTGACATGGTTTTGCCCACGTTCAATCGCCAGCTCATGAGCCTTGCGAATTGCCTCTTTGGCCTTGGAAGTGAAATTGTGAAAATTAGGCATATATAAATAGATTCAAGTTAATTATGTCACGTGTTGTGTTCAATCAGACAGCCAATCCGGTATAAGTTCCAACATTTATTTACTACGCGACAGTTGTTTACATATTGCAATAAAATAAGCAAAAAGTCAAAAATAGAACAGCCCCCGCTACAAATGCAGACGGGGCCAATCCTGAACAGAATGTTCAGTAGTAGAATCTTCGAGGCTTTCTTCGAGAGACGAACATTGCCACCTCCCGACGCTGCCTCATCAACCTCTCACGGAGCTGAGCATTACGCTTGCGGCTCAATTTTTGAAGAACTTTCTTCACCGTCTATCTCCTCACTGGTGTACTGTAGAAAATATAGATACCTGGAGCTAATGTCAATATTTTGACATCTTTTCGGTATGGTTTCTGAGGCTATTTGTCAGGTTTTTAAGGTTTTGGAGGGTGGTTTCTGGAGAGAGGGAAATTCTTAGAGTTGAAGTGGAGCGGGCGGGGTCGCTGGAGATGGTTTGAACCACAGAACTCTCTCCCCCGCCCGCTCCCGCGCAGGCCGATTTGGTACTGACCGCAAAGCCGTATTTATCAAGCACTACTGTAGCAAACTCTGTATCGAGTCCGGGAATAGAAATATTAATATTGTTCGCCAGTCGACCCTCTCCAGTTGGACCATTTAAAATTGCTTGAGGAATCTCTTTCAAAATATGCTCAATCCCCGCATCGCGCACTTTCGCCACTTTTTTTGCTCGCTTTTTAAAATCTTTCTGCGCAGCTTCCAGCGCGACACTTGCGCCGACCATCCCTGCGACATTTTCTGTCCCGGGACGCAGTCCACTTTCCTGTCCACCACCAAACAGTGTCGAAGCAAGTGTCGCTCGCCGGCTTCGTACCAATACTCCCATCCCCTTCGGTCCATTACACTTCCCCACATCCAGCGCCAACAAATCGGCCCCGAGCGTATCAAACTTGCAAGGCAACCATAGTGGCGCCTGTGCTGCATCGAGATGAAACATAATTTTCGTCCCAAACTTTTTCTCTGCAGCGTCGAGTGTCTTTTTAATGGCATGTACTTTTTGCACCACCCCAATCTCACTATTGGCATACGCCACCGAAAACAAAACTGTCTTTCCCGTCAAAAGCGACTGTAATTCTTCCAACTTCACAAACCCCTCACTATCAACCCCAACATACTTCAACACCACTCCACGCATCTCCAGCACCTTCATCGTATTCATCACCGACGGATGTTCAATCTGCGTCGTCACCACCTCCATCTCGCCCAAGGACCGACCTTGGGCCAGTAGGTGTTCGACGGCGCCGGTTATGGCCAGGTTGTTGGATTCGGTGCCGCCGCTGGTGAAGGTCACGAACTCCGGTCGGACTTGAAGCGCGGTCGCTAAGCGACCACGGGCTTCCTCCACCGCTTGCCTCGCCACTACGCCTTCGCTGTGGATAGCACTCGGATTAGCAAAGCTTTCCGTCAAAAATGGCTTCATGGCCGAAAATGCCTCTTTGGAGAGCGGTGTAGCAGCGGCGTAGTCCAGATAAACTCGAGGTTTTTTAAACATATCTATAAAGTTTTGAAATCATGACACAGGGTGTCATTTATGTAAATCTCTGCTATACTGCCGGACAATTAACTATGTCAAAGAAAGACAAAAAAGAAAACATCATTAAACGCCCACCAGTAGTGGTTATTATGGGTCATATCGACCACGGCAAGTCGACCTTGCTCGACACCATACGTAAAAGTAACGTGGTGGACAAAGAAGCGGGTGGGATCACCCAGCACCTTTCAGCGTACGTGGTAAAGCACAAAACCAAGGATGGTGCGGATGAGACCATCACCTTCCTCGATACTCCGGGACACGAAGCATTCCAAAAAATGCGCCTTCGTGGTGCCGATGTAGCCGATGTAGCTATTCTCCTAGTGTCTGCTGAAGATGGTGTAAAACCACAAACGCTTGAAGCCCTCGCTTCAATCAAGCAAGCTGAGATTCCATACATCGTCGCTATCAATAAAATCGACAAGCCGGGAGCCGACATCAACCGCACCCAGGCCAGCCTCATCGAAAACGAAATCTACATCGAAGGTATGGGCGGCGACATCCCATGGGCACCAATTTCTGCCAAAGCCGGCACCGGCATCGATGATCTCCTCGACCTCGTTATTTTGACTACCGACCTGGCTGAACTCAAAGGCGACACCAACGCTCCAGCAACTGGGAAAATTATCGAGAGTAACGTAGACACTAAGCGTGGCAATACCGCTACCCTCCTCATCACTGACGGTACGCTCCATAGCGGTGAATTCATCATTTCTGGCAACTCATTCTCACCGGTACGAATCATGGAAGATTTTATGGGCAAGTCGGTTAAAGAGGCTGGCCTCTCGACTCCAGTCCAAATCGTTGGGTTCAATGAGATTCCTAAAGTCGGATCTAAGTTCGTGACTGTGGCTAACAAGAAAATTGCTGAAGCGATGGTGGCCGAGCGTAAAGTAGGTCAAGTTAAGCCGAACACTATTGTCCCAAAGTCACTCATGCCCATTGTCCCTATTCTCATTAAGGCAGACGTCTACGGTACGCTGGAAGCAATTCAACACGAGCTTAATAAGTTTGAGTCAGATCGCATCAAGGTGAAAGTTATCGAAGCATCAGTCGGTGATATCACTGCCAACGACGTTCAAAACATCAGTGCTACTAGCGATGCCATCATCGTAGGCTTTAATGTCAAAGTAGAGCGTCAAGCCAAGGACCTAGCTGACCGTCTCGGTGTCGAGATTGATACGTTCAGTATTATTTACGAGCTCTCTGACTGGCTCAATACCGCTCTCAAGAACCGTACGCCAAAGAAAGAGGAGAAAATTGAAAGTGGTGCGGCGAAAATCCTGAAACACTTTAGTACCCAAAAGTACACGCACGTACTTGGTGGTCGCATTGAAGAAGGAGTAATCAAAATGAACCAGCGCGTTCGTATCCTCCGTCGCGATATTGAGATCGGAACAGGTGTTGTGAAGAACCTCCAGCAATACAAATCTGACGTACAGCAAGTGCAAGAGGGTGAGTTCGGTATGCAAGTCGAAACCCGCGCCGAAGTCGCTCCTGGAGACATTCTAAAGCCTTACGACACTGTAATTACCTAATCAGTAAACATATGTCAGAACGCCAAGGCCGAGTCGGCAACATCATTCAAGAATGTGCCGCCCGCTTCATTCAACAAGAAGCCAATACCAATCCCCTCATCACCGTCACTCGCGTGGATATTTCACCGGACCTCAAGCGGGCCATCATTTTCTTTACCACCATCCCTGACGGTCGTGAAGCTGACGCTCTCATCTTCCTCAAGCGCAGCGCGAGTGAGATGCGACGATTCCTTAAAGAGAACGCTCGTCTCAAACGAATCCCCAATCTTGAATTCTTCCTCGACGCCGGCGAACGCCATCGCCAACACATCGACGAAGTGATGCGAGAAATCGAGAAAAGCAACGAACGAGTAAAAACTGAACAAGAATAACAAAAAGGCGGTCCTGGGACCGCCCTTTTGTTATTTTGCTATCCCCCTTTCGGTAGGCTCTGACATGCCACGCCATCACCGTCTTTATCAAGACCGTGTCGGTCAATATTCTCAGAAGTGTGACAAGTATCGTAAACCTCTTGCGCTTCAGGTTGAGTACTGAAGTCACCACAATTGTAGACATTCTCTTCGCAAGTCGCACCAAAGATTGGATTACCCGCTGGGTCACGCTTAATCAGTGACTCCTGTATCGAATCGCCACTGATAAGCTTTCCTAAGTCCAAGTCAGTATTGGAAACCTCCATCCCGAGCGCTGCCAAAAGTACAATACCAATGCCTAACATCCACAAGCGCAATTTCTCAAAGAAAAACGCCAGTAGTGCCACAATTACTAATAACCCAACAATGATAATCAAACGAGCCTTCTTGCTCTGCCGCCATTTTGCAACTTCTTTCATATGTAAATAATTATACATTATCTAAAATTAAAAAACCGCAAAAGCGGTTTTTTAATTTCAGTGCCGGGGATGGGACTCGAACCCATACGGGATTGCTCCCATGACATTTTAAGTGTCACGTGTCTACCATTCCACCACCCTGGCACACTCAACCTAAAGCTGAGTACGTGCGATTCTACCATTTGGGGGACTTTCTGCCCAGCCTAAAATTAACCATATTCACATTCGTATTTTTAATAAAAAATGATATAGTGTGCCGTACTGTCCTGGTGGCGAAGCGGTTAACGCTACGGTTTGCAAAACCGTCATGCGTGGGTTCGAATCCCACCCAGGACTCAAATGTTGGCCTTGTCTTGTTTGCACAAATATTGTAAACTCGCACAGACCAACATCCGCGCCCTTAGCTCAGTTGGTAGAGCAGCTCCCTCTTAAGGAGACGGTCCAAGGTTCGAGCCCTTGAGGGCGCACACTGCGCAAGTGGCGGAATGGTAGACGCGCTAGTCTTAGGAACTAGTAGGGTGACCTGTGGAGGTTCGAGTCCTCTCTTGCGCACACCCCCAGAAAAAGCTGGTAACATTGTTACTGGCTTTTTCTTTTTCTCACATTGTAAATTTCACGTTCAAAAATTGACATAGATAATCTGCTGGTCTATATTTGTCATGTTCATACATTAGAAGGAGTTTCAATATGAACGAACCTCTAAAGACAGTTACTTTAACGGTACCACAGAGTTCATTAGATCGACTTGAATCGCTAAAGACGACTATGGGCGTCAATGACATCGCGGATATCTTGGCAAATGCACTTCGTCTTTTGAAGTAATCGTCGAAGAATCTGTAAAAGAATCAACGTTCTTCATCCGACGTGATGGTAAAGATGTAGAGCCATTTGAAATGTTTTCGTAAGGCCATACATCCTGACTACATACAGTATCGAAAGGTCACTTCAATGAAGTGACCTTTTACATTTCCTACACCCCCACCAACCTCGTCTTCTCGAACTTCTGACGTTTACGGATAAATTTATTGTAATGGCGAGCGATGACTTTTTTAGTCTTTGGCGGCAACTTATCTACGAGACGACATGTAGCCGAACAGTAACCTCCTCTTTTCTCTATACATCCATCACAGCCAATAAACAATACGTTACAGATTTGGTTGGCACAGTGGTTATGGGTGTCGCACTTAGTCTTATTACAAAGGTGACAGGTTGCAATCACCTCATCCCCTACTCGCTCACCAAGTCGTTCATCGAAAACAAAGTTTTTTCCCTTGAACTTATTTTCTAGACCCTGCTCCTTGACTTGATGGGCGTAATCGATAATTCCACCTTTGAGGTGTCGCACGTCTTCAAAACCATTATGCTTGAGCCAGGCACTGGCCTTCTCACAACGAATCCCGCCGGTGCAGTACAGTGCTACTTTTTTATTTTTGTATATTTTGAGAGTTTCAGGAGTGGTCGCCAGCTCTTCACGGAATGTCACTACGTTTGGGGTAATCGCACCTTCAAAGTGACCGACTTCACTTTCGTAGTTGTTCCGCATATCAATCACCACTGCGTCGGGGTCGGCGATGTACTCGTTCATTTCAGTGGCAGTCAGGTACGCGCCAGTACTAGTGACATCAAACGAGGTATCGTCAAGACCATCGGCCACAATCTTATCTTTGACCTTAATAGTGAGCTTAAAGAAGGATGGAACTTCACCATCCTCTACCGCCAGTTTGTATGGCACCCCAGCCAGTTCCGGCTGTGCCTGCACCCAAGCATCAAAGGCTTGCCAGTTGGCTGTGACGACGTTCATTTGAGCATTAATGCCTTCGCGTGCCACGTAAATACGCCCTAGGCAGTCGAGTTCAGTCCATTTAGCCAGAAGTTTTTGGCGAAAGGGTTGAGGGTCTTCCAGCTTCACATATCGGTAAAAAGACAGAGTGGTACGAGGCCGAGTATCAGCCTTTACCGCCGCCCTTTTCTCCTCGCGAGAGCGCAAGTCATTTTTGACAATTGTCTGCATAATGGCGAAATCATACAGAGATATGTCAATTCTGGCAAATAACAAAAGACCCACTATAATACCTTGAAAAATAAGCCTCATTTCCAGACCAAAAGCTTGACTTTATATGAATAGTATGATACTATATAAGAGTATCTGAGGGAACCTCTCTCAGAAAAACGTTCAGGGTAGCAATACCCCTTTGACAGGAGAATATTTATGGCTATTGGTACAATTGGTGCAGCCGCTATCGTCGAGGGCATCTCTGAACTCGGCAAGAAAGCATTTTCCGAACTTTTGGGAAAGGCTGCTGTCGGGGCCGGAAAGGTTGTCGAAAAAAAAGTCATGGAAAACCTTGGTGGCAAAGGCACCATCGACGACGAGATCGCCTACGAGGCACTCGAAACTAACCTCCTCCCTGAAGAACGTCTGATTCTGGCAGAATTCCGCCAGATGAAACGGGCTTCGTTCGGAACCGATCCGAAAGCTAAAAAGGCTTACGAGAATTGGGATAACGACTTCCGCCAGTCCGTCTTAAAGCGACGAGTTTCTGGTAGCAGCAAAACTGCGACCAAGACCGTCAAGAAAAAAGACGGCACCGTCACTACGACGGAAGAAGACAAAGGCACTCCCGCCAACAAACAACCAGCAATCGATTTCTTGAAGCGCTTCGCAGCGCACATCAAGGTCGAACGCGACAAGTGGAAGTCCAAAGCAAAAAAGCGCGCAGCCGGCTTCGTAGCAGGTCAAGCGTATATGGACAACTACAATTTGCCCTCCGACCGCCCTTCGGTGCTTGGACAGCAAGTCAAGGACGTCGCCGCTTCAATCCCCGGCGCGGTTAACGCCGCAAAGGAAAAGGTTGCTGCTGCTCTCCCTGTTGTCAAAAACGCGGGAGCTGTTGCAGCAACCAAGATCGGCGAAGTCGCAAAAGCCGGCTACGATGATTTCATCGAAGACACTGACATCGACACTTACAACGTCCGCAAGAAAGCTCGGCCTGGGTTACTTGGCCAGCTTTCTCGGATATTTGGCTGAAAGGTTATCGAAATGAGTAATACATTATTTGCTCGTACTGCGCGTAAAGTGGCGGAACCATTCGTGGTTCCGTACACAGGAGGTGCAGTACTAGGTTTAGTGGTGGTCACATACTGGATGATTGAATACTGCTTCAATATGGGAGGTATTGGCGCGTTTGCCACCTTCAGTACCATACTTACCAGTCTTGCCATCCTCCTCTTTGGTCTGAAGCCGCTTTATGTGGCCTATGCCGGCGAGGTTGGTGTGATCATCTCAGCAGTGAGTCTCAAGGACCCTCGTGTGGGCGCAGCCAAGGCGGTTGTGTCCTACTTCCGCTTCGTGCTATGGCTCGTTCTTGCCAACTTACTCGTCGGGCTCGCACTCGGCACGATTGTTTTCGGCAAAGCCTTCGAAGGCGATGCTTGGGTATTCCCGAATCTGTTTCTGCTCGTTTGGGCAGCAGTCACCTTCGGATACCTGGTGAGCAGCGGAGCTGGTCTGAAGAAGATGTTCATCACTATTTTCCTGGTTCTCATTCTGGGCATCCTCGCCTGGAAATGGATTGGTCCGGACAACCGCGAAGCAGTCGCTTCGCAGTTCAAGGACGGTAAGGAAGCAGTGACCGGCTTTGCCTCGAGCGGTGCTGGCAGCGTCGTGTGCTCGGACCATGTTCCACTCGTGGAACATGGGATGCGCATTACGGTCGCTGTTGGCTGTCCGGTCAAGGTAGACCAAATGAATATGAAGAAAGGCACGGACTTCAAGCTGGTTGATCCGGCTCTCCGTGCTGTTACCGGCAGGCAGCAACTGGTCACGATGGATCCGGACAATAACAACCGGTTCGTGACCTTTCAGGCGAATGCCGAAGGTCTGCGTCGTTACGGACGCACGGCTGTAGAGGTGGAACTGTACCACGCTGGCACAGGTGACGCCGAAGTGGCCAGACGTTACGGCGTAGTAACGCCAGACATCGACCTGACGCCTGCTCGGTAGACCGAGCACGTTCTTTAAACTTAAAACCCCCTCCCGACATTGCGTCGTGAGGGGGTTCTTTTTTGTCTAGATATTTACGGATTTATCTGGAAGGCGTTGCTGCAGCCCGAACCATTAATGTTGTTGGCACATTCGAGTTCGTCAGAGAGGCCGAAAGTGCCGGTGGCTACTCGCAAGATAGCCCAAGCTGACATCATGACCACCAGACCAATAATGCCCCAGGTGATGTGTTTGACACCCTTTTCTCGCTCACCGCCGTTGGAGGAATTCATTATATATTCGGCACAACCAAGGAGAAAGACGAAGAAGGCTACAGCGGCCAAGAGCGCTATTACAGGGAAAAGTATAGCGTCGTTAAATCTATTTACAAAACTAGCGGCTTGCTGCTCTGGTGTCATATAGCATTATCGTATCATGTTCAATAATGGGCTTTTTTGTCTATACACAAAAAGCGGCCAAAGCCGCCTGTGTGTACTGTGAGTAAAAGATTAGAAAGGCACGTCTACTTTTGGACGGTCGTCTAGAGTGTCTCCTTGCAGACCAGTACTGCTGGTGAGAAGGTTCACGATACCCCAGAACACAATAATGAGAACGAAGCCAAGTGTTGCGTAAATCATCATCTGCTTACCACTCTCACGCTTTTCTTCATCAGCACCGCCA
The DNA here is from genome assembly GCA_043742005.1 of Minisyncoccota bacterium. Lineage (GTDB taxonomy): Bacteria > Patescibacteriota > Minisyncoccia > Phycocordibacterales > UBA918 > OLB19. Next base: position 14,101 of record JAYTZG010000057.1, read on the forward strand.
GCAATGAAGTACTTGAACATTCCGTAGACGAACACCAAGAACCCAATACCGATGATGAATGGAATAAGGACGGTGTTAGTGAAATTAAGGATATTCTTAAGTAATTTTTCAAATTGACCGCCGCCGCCGGAGGTAGCAATCTGAGCTGCGGCAAAAGCAAATGGGAAGGCCATGAGGCTTGTGGTCGCTAAGGTATAGATGATTCGTTTCATAATAATATGGTAAATGATTAACAACGTGACTTGACGTTTCTATTATTATAGAACAAAGAACGCTGCCTGGGCGGCAGCGTCTAAAGCTTCTGTGTATAACGTTTTACTCCGGAACACTGACTTGTGGGACGTTTCTGATGAACTGACCCTCAAGGCCAGTACTACTTGTTAGCATATTGATGGCGCCAAAAAAGATAATAATAACCACGAATCCAATGGTTGCGTGAATCATTAAGCTCTTTCCCTTTTCTTTAGACTCGTCACTGTGCCCCCCAGCAATGAAGTATTGAAACATTCCCCAAACGAAGAAAAGAAACCCAATACCGATAATGAATGGGATAAGGACGGAGTTGGCAAAGTTGAGGATATTTCTAAGAAGTACTTCAAACGGACCGCCACCGCCTTCGGTTGCCAGCTGGGCTGATGCGGTGAATGGCAAGGCTAAAGCGAGTGGTGTTACTGCGATGTATTTGATGATTCGTTTCATAGTATTCATACGTTATAAAATAACCTTACCATTATACTTTATTAAATTCTACCCAAACAAGGACTGTTTGATGAGAGCGACCACTCCCCAAGCCATAACCATCAAGACAAAGACTAGTACAGCGGTAGTCACGAGACTTTTACCTTCTTCCCGTTTTTCTTCGTTGCCGGCGTTCAAAATCCAAGCATCAATGATTTTCCATACGATATAGACAAAAAGTAGGGCAAAAAGTGTTGGGATGAGGATGTTGATAAAGTCGATGATAAATCCTACCAAGCCTTTAAATGTCGTCGGGGTATTCATAGGTTAGAAAGAATTAACGAGATTCTTGATAATCTCGGAAATCGCGACGGCACCGATAATGAGTACCCCGCCGATAATAGCGTAAGTGAGGGCTTTGGTGGCTTCCTCAACTTGACTGGCATTACCCCGAGCAGTCACGTATTTGAAGCCAGCAAAGACAATAAAGAGTACGACGATTGGGGTGGCGATGATAATCACGAGCTTCAATATGAGGTTGAGAAGTTCTTGGATGGAATCAACCTTGATTGGGTTATTGAGTTTGTATTGGTTGGTGATACCTGTGGTAGAAGGTATAGGTGCTGGTGTAGTACCTTGCGCATAAGTAAACAATGGCATTAATAAAAAAATTGCAAGGATCGCTTCTAACCAAATGGATTTTCTAAAGATTGTTGACATGATTTTAATTATACTCCAACTCTAGTCGATTAAGGACGTCACTAATCACCGATGACTGGTCGCCGCGATTTTCATTAAGGTCCTGAGTCATGGTCTTGAATATACTGTCAGTAGCCGGACGGTTTGGATTCAGCCAGCCATAGGCCACTGCCGCTGATTTGTAGCTCACGCGTCCGTAAATATCGTTGCTGCCCTTTGCTACACTGGCCTTAAAGACAGGTACCATATGGTGAGCTGTGGCAATCTTTTCGGTGTTTTCTTGATTGCCCAAAACCGCCATTACTTGCGCCGCGCCCTGTAGATTTTTAGAAGAGCGTAAAGCGGCGAGACCATAGAAATTTGCGTAGGTACGACGGACTGTAGAGGCTGCACCTTGCGGAACTTCGGCCACATCAAAGTTGAGGTTTGGGTTTTTTTGTTCGATTTCGATTCCTTCGCTACCATAGCCAAAATACATTGCCAACTCTTCGCTCAAAAACCTATCTTTGTCGCTACTAAATGAGCGATTCCAAGAATAAAGACTATTGTTTGGTCGGCTGAATCGCGTGTAGAAATCAGCCGATACTCTGAGTGGTTGAGTTTGACCGTCGACTGATTCATTTAGTCTTATGGTGTACTGTTTCGCATCCTTGTCGACGACCCCCATTGTTCCAGCCTGAAGCAGAAGAGTTGAAAGTAGTGCGAAGGAATTTTGAACATTGTCATATTCTCCCATAGCGACGACGCTGCGATTTATCGAACGATCAGGATTTCTTCTGATTAGTTTTGGTAGATAGTCATTAGTTAATGATTCCCAAGTCTTTGGTGCCTCCAAGAAACCGTCGGTTGTCAAGATGTCTTTGTTCCAATACATCAAGAGCGGGTCAGCAGCGACTGGGTAGGCATAGAGACCGTCAAATAATGCGAATACTTGAGCCCCATCGAGGTAGGCCGTCCGAAGATCTGGCAAAGGAAAGGTCTCGTACGAGACGGGCTGAATCCGCTTGCGCAGAGCCACCAGCCGTTCGTGTGAGACAAAGATAATGTCGGGACCCGCGCCATCAGCTAGAGCATTTACTAGCTCATTATCAAATTGATCGTCAGCGATTTGTCTATAGGTTACACCCTTGAAGGTGTCTCCCTCTTCCTTAAATGCTCGAATAAGACCGCCGATACCATCCGCTGGCAAAGTCCCCCAGATTGTCACGGTGCCTATATCGGGGATTCCGTCGTCGTCCGGCTTGGCTTTATAGATAGATAAGAATGCTAAAGACACAATAATGAGTCCTAAAAAAGCAATCACAAGGGCAAGTTCAAATGGTCGCATTTTCATATTTTTCGAAAGGCTAAACCATAGTGGTGACTGCCGGCTGGATAATGTCGTTCTAGAATAAAGTTATTGGCTTCACAGAGTGCTGTCGCTTCAAGCGCAGAAAACACATGGTCTTTTGTTGGGCCAAGTCCACCGGAAGAATCAGTCCAATCGATCACGAAGAGGTTGCCTCCAGAGCGAAGGGTGCGACCCATTTCTTTGATAGCGGCAAGTTTGTCTTCGATTTGGAACAAAGTATTTACTAAAATCGCAGCATCAAGTGCCCCAGCCTGTATCTTGATACCACTTGGTTCCTCCAAGTCGCACCACAGTGGATAGACATTAGTAAGCGCCAGTAGCTGGACTTGCTGACTTACCTTTTCGACCAGTGGCTTTTGGATTTCGCAC
>JAYTZG010000058.1:0-7853 GCA_043742005.1 Minisyncoccota bacterium
ATCTCAGAAAAAATCTGATTGATTTCTGCAATCATCTGGGAGATTGGATGTTGATGTCCTTTTTCTACTTGCATAGGTGTACGTGAGCGGATTAATTAGCTTCGTCAATCTTGGTCATGAGTTCAAAGTATTTTCCGTCTTCTTTAATATAGATGTTGTTGTCGGTAACAATAGTCTCGAAGTTGTCACCCGGATAAATCATTTGAGTATTCTGCCATGAACGGTCGTCGATTTCGGTGACATACAAACCGTCTTGAAGTTGCAGCACGACGAGGTCAGAGGAGCGTGGGAAAAATTCGTAGTACTTGATATCTTGCCATTTGCGGTCAAGGCGAATTGTAGCGCGACAAATTCTAGCGCCTTCGATATGCAGGGGTGTGGTAGTCGACATCTGCTGTTCTTCCATCTGAAGTGCCACGTGGGCGCCTAGACGGAGGGCTACAGTGCTAGTCGCTGACTGCGGTGTACAAAAGTAGTGTGGGGTCGATTGTCCTGAGCCAATCCACATCGCGTAGAGTTCCTTACCCTTCTCCACTAGTCGCATATTGTTTTGTTCTACGTACACTATTGGCGTAGTCGTAGCGGTCGTAGTTGCGGCTGATAGTTTGTCCAACTCTTCTTCCAGACGAGTCAAAATTGAGGTGGAGGTAGCAGTCGTGGTCGCAAACAAAGCTACAGCATACACGTACTCACTGCTCTCTTTCAACGTCCCCGGCACAATTTTATTTACAGCAATAAAGTCACCAGTAGTGGTGCCTTTGGTAAAGAGCGGCGTGGTGGTACTTCCCTTCACCACGTAGACACCCTGTCCTGATTGATTGGTATATCTGGCAATCGGTCGGATATGCGGCAATACCGGCATATTAAATGCAGCTGCTTCTGTCACGATGTATGAGTCAACTGGCAAAACCTTTACCCACGCGTGCAGGCCTGGCTTTTGTACCACCACGCGATGGAGGCCGTTTTCGATGTTTTGAATGTAGTAGGCGCTGCGGAAGAGTCGCGGTTTTTCTACTTGTTCGTCGTCGAGATAAACGTCGACTTCAAGATTGTCGTTGGTGATATAAATACCACCGGTAGTGACGATAGTGGTTTCTTCGTCGCTGAAGCTAAGTCGGTAGCCAGAGGTGTAGAAGATAAACGTCGGCAGCGCCAGCATGAAGATAAGAAGCAGGACCAAAAAGAAACTGCGACGACGCTTATATGGGAGTAGTTTGATTTGTGGTTCGTGTTCCATAATTATTTGATGCGCTTAGGTGTTACCCAGAAGCCCAGGTATTTCCCAAGCATAAGTCGAGTCTGGGCATCTAGTCCAGGGAGAGCGCTGAATACAATCATCGTAATCGGTACCATAATCCATTGCAAGACCATCACGACATACTTGAAACGGGAGTGACCATCTGGGCGCGGTGGTGTAAGTGATAGTGAAATTATAGAAGATACCACGAGTCCTCCCATAGCGAGGATGAGTAGGTTGCGGACCATGATGGGTAATTCGTATGAAAGAACTGTTTCGTGGAATTCACGGGTGCCGAGGAAGATCGGAGCCCAACCGAGAATAAAAAGTAGGATTGGATTAGTCACGAGTGATGAGTATCCTTCTCCTTGTAGTGCTGCAATCGAAAGCCGCTTCTTGAGGGGAATCGCTTTGTTCTTGCTGAAGTGATAAACGATGTAACACCAGTTCTCTACTCCGTAGGTCCAGCGACGATGCTGTTTGTAGATATTTTTGATAGTGCCCCAAGTCGAGTGTGCGACAGTTGCGTCCATAGAAATTGGGTATGAGATTGGCACCACCTCGAAGTTGCCATCGTTCGCCACTAGCAAGTTCCAATAGATACGTGAGTCTTCACTCACGACGTTGGCTTGACCGTAGCCGATTTCATAGAGCGCTTGGTAACTCACTGAGTGTGAAGAAAAGGTCGCTGATTTCTCCGGACGCTCTTGCATAATCATCTGCCAAAACGTACTACTCATCGCCATCACTCGAGAAATTGCCGGAGCTTCCCAGAGGTTGTTACTAAAAAGTGGCACTGGTTGGAAAGCACTCTTGTATGGATTCGGGACGGTGAGGAAATGCCACATCAGACAATTGAAGTAGTCAGGATAGATAACGGTGTCAACGTCAAAAATTGAGGTGATTACATCCTTGAGTGGAATGTCATACTTGGCGATAACTTCTTGGTGGACTAGATGGAGTGCATGGTGAGTATTTGAACCCTTTCCGGCAATTTCACCAATAGTGTCAGCTGGGTGCACCGACACGAGAAAATGTCCAAAGTACTCCTTGTACTTCTCCTCCATGATGTACGCTTGATTGACAGCTTCCTCGCCACCACGTGCTTCAGCCGCAAGTACTACAATCATCTTTTTAGGATCATACTTTGCTGCAAGCAGACCTTTGAGGGCACCGTCGAGTACTTCTAGTGGTTCATTGTAGTATGGGAAAATAACGAGCTGGTAGAAGTGCCCGTAGTCAAAACGACGGACAAGTACCTGCCAGTCGAGCTTCATATGATGCTTCAACCGCGTCAAATTGTAGCGTACATGATACGAAAGAAACAAAGTTTTGAGCACCCAGTAAATCGAGAAGGCAATAATAAAGTATGCTGCAAAAAAAGGAGCATAAATAGAAGCGAGAATCATCCCGATAAGAATCGTCCACGAGAGAGCGCCCGGGACAATTTCTAGAAAACGAAAAAACCGGCGGTCTTTCCCGGATAGGTCACTTGCCCGCCCGACTTTAAAGTCAGAACGCCTGGCGTACGGCAATAGGTGCGACTGGTCTATTTCGTTCATGCGTACCTGCGAGTATAGCGCGTTTTGGGAGGGAAATAAAGGAGGTTTATAGTGGTGTTGTGTCTTGCTGAACCTAGGCTGGGACAGACAAAAAGCCGGTCGTTTTGCGACCGGCTTTGGTTTACACCCTGTTGGCAGAGTCGACGATACTGGCAGCCGATAGGTCGTACCACAGCGACATCAGCGCAAACGTGGGACAGAGCGCTGCCTTATTTGGTTTTTAGGGAGATACGCATTGAGCATATCTTCCGTACAAAGCAAGCCCAGTGTTTGCAATATGAGCTGTGCTTCAGACTCGTGATCAATCGGACTGTTTTCAACCAGTCCAATGAAGTCGCTATTGTGGCAAGTCCGTCCGATAGCCCAGCGGCCGCCGGCAATGGGTTTTAGTTTCATCTTGGTGGACATTTTGTGCTCCCTCTAAAAAAGAACAGAGCCCGCGCAGGCGGGCTCTGTTCTTTTTAAATAATGAGATATTTACACAAAACACAGCCAACCTGAAGGATTCAGACTGACCACCACTTGTGTTGTTTGTGCGCTCCTTTGCATTACTATGAAAATATCACACTACAAGGAAAAGTCCACTAGGACGGTATTTTTCTCACCTCCCACACTCTACCAAATCTCGTCCAGCGTTTTTTAATTGTTGATTTAGGTAATTTGTAATAGTAAATACTATCCTCGATAGATTGGTACTCCAGACCTAGGACTTTATGAGTGTCGATGACGTACAAGTTTTGTTCATCATAACCATATACAAACAAGACGTGGTCCAAAAGACCTTCCCAACCCAGCGAAATATCGATACCTACGGTCTGATTGTTAATTACAGCGCTTTCGATATTCTTCATAGCTTCTTCGTATGATAGGCGAGCAAACAAGATAGCTTGAATAAAAGAAATGAAAGATGTGATTGATGTTTTGTTTATGAATAGCCGCAATCGTTGCGAGTCGAGAAATTTTGGTACGTTAGAGAACTGTAACTGTGTCCAGGCCAGAGCCGCGGGCATTGGATATCCGAACAGTCCGCCCCTGTCTATTTGAAGTGGGTTATTTTTAGTTGAGTTAAAATCTGCTTCATAGTGATAATTTAGAACGTAGTATAAAAAGTCTCGCCCACACTTGTTGGCGGCGCTTTTCCCATTCACTTTTTCTCGCTCATAGAAACCTATCGTTGCTAGGGGTTTTTTGAGATGAATAATTTCGTCCATATGGATATGATATCAAATTTCCTATAGGTATCAGAATTTAGTTTGTTTTACCCTGAGCGTCACAAGTCACTAACTATAATATGCACCCTTCGGGTATATATTCTAGTAAGTGCTCGCGACCCCGCCTCGGCTGCTCACAAGTTCGCATGCCTGCGGCTCGGCTCAGGGCACGCAAGCAAAGCAGTTTGCTTGCTAAAACAAAAATCACAGGCTGGTGCCTGTGATTTTTGTTTACCCTGAGCCGCCTCTCGGGCTCGAACCGAGGACCTATAGTTTACAAAACTATTGCTCTACCAACTGAGCTAAGACGGCATATTTTACTTGGTGACTTCTTCATCTTTATCAGTCTCCTGATTTCTTCACTTTTGCTCTACAACGCGAGTCGAGCAGGGAGAGGAAGTTTACTTACTCTCAGGCTGCGAGACGAAGCGTTGTATCGACGGAACGAAGTGTAGTCGATACCAACTGAGCTAAGATGGCTTATTTAACTTGGTACTTCTTTTTGCTGCAGCTTGAATATTTCCAACTGAACGTCCAGCATCATAGCAAATCCTTCAGAATTTGCTAGTGGTTGTTTTCTAACTTGTCTTTTCGGCGTTGTGCCTGTTCATCTGGCGTCAGTGCTACGTCCGCCTTGTGGTCGGCGATTTTTGAAAAATGGGTTTGTTGGAGGGATTTTTTCTTTCTAAGTCGCAGCTCTTTTGTCTTTACGCGATTATTTTCAAACATCCCCTCCAGGAAATTATAAGACGAAACGAGCATCGCCAGAATCGTCCGCAAGAGCGAATGGATACTGTAGTACCAACCTAGTCGCACTACGTAGTGCGAGAAGTGATGCCATGAATCTGAGAACCGATTTAGTACTAGGACAATTTTCCTATCAAGCCAGCCTCGTACCGATGCCAATACTAGTCGCCTCCCCTTCGCTTGCTCAGTCTGTACCAAAACAGCCATTACCACAAACAGTACGAGACACGTAACAAATGTAGTAATGGCAGTTGTGAGCATGTGTCTACTTTACAGACACGCGAGAGATTTTTACAATCGAAACATTCTCTCCGAACTTCTGTACCGCTCCGTTCACCATTTCGGCAATGGTAACATCAGGATTTTTGATGAATGGTTGTTCCATGAGGATTTGTTCACGGAAGTATGAAGCGAGCTTGCCTTCCATAATCTTTTCTTTCATTTCTTCTGGCTTCCCTTCTACTTCTGGCGCAAATACTTCCTTAGCCTTTTGTAGGGTTTCCTCAGGAAGCTCTGACTTTGTAATAAAGTTTGGCGCGGTAGCTGCTACTTGCATGGCGATTTCCTTGGCCAGCTGTACAAACTCTGGGTTCTTTGACACAAAGTCAGTCTCACAAGCTAGCAGTACCATTGAAGCTACTTTGTTGGTGTTGTGGATGTAGACGCCAACAGAACCAGACGCGAGTTCACGGTCTGACTTCTTTTCGGCTGCCTCGCTACGCTTCTTCTTTAAGATAATCACCGCTTTATCCATGTCGCCACCAGCCTCTTCCAAGGACTTCTTACACTGCATGACTGAAATACCAGTCTTATCGCGGAGTTCTTTAATTTGTGCTGATGTGATTTCCATAGTGATGAATGAATAAATATCCGAAGGATATATTATGAATTTAGGTCTGAATTTGTGGCTCTTTCCCGCCACGAATTCCTAGACCAAGTTTAATAAATAACAAGGTCGAAACGCTAGGCGCGTGGGCGTCGTGATACCGGAGCTTCACGAGGGGCGACAGGGCGTGGGACGTAAGCAGAAGCACCTTCCTTAAGAGCCGCTGTTAGTTCTTCAAGAATAAGTGTGACACTAGTCTGAAGTGAGTCGTTGACGACTACTGGGTAGGCGATCTTAGCTGCGTCACAGTCTGAACTCATAACTGCGATAATTGGTACGTTGCGGACACCGGCTTCAGTGACAGCGATGTGATCATGACGTGGGTCTACAACAAGCATGTAGTCTGGTGACTTTTGCATATCCTTGATACCACCAAAGTTGAAGACGAGCTTGTCCATTTCGCGACCAATCATAACGCGTTCCTTCTTGGTGTACTTTCGTTCGAGTTCCCCGGAAATAGATTCATTTGTGAGCGCTTCGAGACGATTGATGCGCTTCTTGATTTCAGAGAAGTTAGTGAGCATACCGCCGATCCAACGGTTTACAACATACGGAGCGCCTGCGCTTTCTGCCATTCTTTTAACAATCTTTGATGATTCGTCCTTAGTACCGACAAAGAGGACGGTCTTGCCCGCAAGACCAGCTTGTTTTAGAAGTTCCTTTACAGACTCGATTGAGACAGCTGTCTTTTCGAGGTCGAAAATATCGACTCCTTCTTTAGTAGTAAAAAGGTATGGCACCACGGTTGGGTGACGTCGGCTTTTTTTGAAACCGAAATGAGCGCCTGCATTGAAGAGGCGTTGAATTAGTGTTGAATTAGTAGTTGACATAATGAATCTAAATTGCTCTGGTGGCGAATTTCTGCGTTGGACTGCGGTAAAATGTTCCTCACTCTATAGTCATAGCATTCGGCACATTTTCCTTGTCCGCCTTGAACTTCATCCACCAGCGCAATTTCTGTTAATAAAAAAGCGCGTGGATCGGCTTTAACGGCAGAAGAGTAACACGGACAGCCTTATTCCGCAACAGTTTCGCCGGCGGCAAAGCGGGCCAAACTATCGATAATGGCCTGGAAGTCCCCAGCTAAAACGCCCTCGATGTTATACCAGGATTCCTTAATGCGGTGGTCAGTAATGCGGTTTTGGGGGAAATTGTAGGTACGGATCTTCTCTGAGCGGTCGCCAGTGCCGATTTGACCTTTGCGGACGTCAGCGTGACGCTTGGCCTCTTCTTCATCATGAATAGCCTCAAGTTTCGCCATCAGGAGCTCCATAGCTTTTTCACGATTTTTCAGCTGCGAGCGCGCTGTCTGACTGCGAACATCGATTCCGGTAGGTCTATGGACTAGTCGAACGGCAGATTCTACCTTATTTACATTCTGCCCCCCTGCCCCGCCGGCGCGTGAGAACTCCATATCGATATCGCCCGGATTAACCTCAAACAAAGGTTTTTTACGCATTGGGAGTACTGCCACCGACATAGTCGAAGTATGGATACGTCCCATCTTTTCGGTTACCGGTACGCGCTGAACGCGATGAATACCAGTTTCCCAACGGAGAGCATCGTAGACCTTAGGATGAACGATTTCAAACGCTGCTTCTTTGTAGCCCCCCGACGCGGAACGAGATTCGTACTCAACAGAGTACGGCCAACCCATCTTTTCCGCATAGCGAAGATAAGCTTGGGCCAATTGTTCTGCAAAGAGTCCGGCTTCGTCTCCTCCTGCGCCGGCACGGACTTCCAGTACCACTCCGTACGGCTTCACTTCCTCTTCCTTATTCGACTCAATAATTCGCTCCATCTCTTCAAACGCTAACTTCATCTGAGTATTCAAATCATCAATCTCCTCCTGCGCCATCTCCGCCATCTCCGGGTCGCCCTCTATCATCGCTTCCGACTCCGCCAGCTTCCGCACCAGCACCTCAAACTGCCCCGCCAAGAACGATGTCTTCGGGTTCTCCTTAAACTCCTGCAGTTTGTCTTGGTTGAATTCCATAATGCGCTTAGTTTACACAAAAAACAGCGGCGTGGGAAAGGAGTTCTCCTTTCCCACGCCGCTGTTTTTTCGTTAGGCCTTCTTTGCTTTCAAAGCACGGTTCTTAAACCGTTCGACCCGTCCGGCAATATCCATACTCTTCTCTTGTCCAGTATAAAACGGATGTGACGCGCTGGTGACGTCTACGTGAGTAATTGGGTATTCCTTACCGTCA
>JAYTZG010000059.1:0-7781 GCA_043742005.1 Minisyncoccota bacterium
GGGGGATGCTAGGCATCGACGGTTGGTCGTGTCGGTTGTGTGCAGTGTCGAAAACTGGTAATCAATTCGTTAAAAGGTTCCAATCTGTACATGCAAACAAAGCAGTACCAAGTCCTTACGCTAACGCGTTTGGATTCGCTCCCGCACTCGCGTAACCGCGACTCGCCGGACGATGCGAGTATCGTAAACGTCTCATACGCGATATCTCGTAGAATAGCCACGAGACTGTGGGTTCCATAGCCGTCGTCTACGGAACTCAAGATTGTAACAACTCGGAACTTAGCTGTTTTGCTTATCCTATAGGCTAGGAACTTAAACCAAAGGATGAACTACACACTGTAGACTCACAATCACACCCTGATTCGGACGGGAGCTCAATTCTCCCCATCTCCACAAATACAAAAACAACTCACATAAGTGAGTTGTTTTTGTTTATTTCTCTGCAAACATTGGGTGGACGGGGTGATAGCGTTTGGGATTCTTTAAGTAACGCTGGAAGATTTTGGGGATGGTGGAGATGGTGTGGCCTTGGAGATTTATGAAGTCGACAGCCCCCTCTGACTTGGCCCGTTCGACTTTGCTTTCTTCGAAGAAACTAGTAAGGACAATGATAGGAATGTCACTAGTACGTTCGTCAGATTTTAAAAGTGAAATTACTGACAGACCATCGTGTAGCGGCTCGAGGCCGGTGACAGAAATCATGATGTCCATCGAGATGATGTCTGGCTGTAGTTTGGCGACATTATCGACGAAGTGCTCGTCGACCAAGGGGACAATCGTAACGGTAAACCCACCCGCTTCAAAAGCCGCGGTAAAGAGCGGATGATTACTGTCGTTATCTTCCACCATCAAGATGGCGTGTTTTTTCTTTTCAAACATATATCTAAGTAAATGATACTCTCATTTTAGATAAGCTCAATGGTTTGGTCCGTGCCATAAACAAAAACGCCCTGCGGGCGTTTTTATTGTGTTTGCATTGGGTCAATGCTGAAGTCGATGTTCACAATGATTCCGTCTTTTATTTCGACTTGGCCGAGAGTGGAGAGTGTCGCTTCTATTTCACCGATTAGGACCGAAGCTTTGTCGAGACTGGCACGAGCGTCAATTTCTGATGTTCCTTCGGTCTTCGCGGTGAGTGCGGCAGCTTGGTCGAGCTTGGTTGTGAATTCATTTTTTGCATCATCTTTTAGTTCGGTGTCATACTTTTTGATGAGGGCGCGGTAGGTGGTCTCGCGCAGGGTAATGTCGGCGGTCTGGTCTTCGATACTCCAAGTGCCTTGCGAGAGCATGGTAGACATAATTGAATCAGAGGCCATATCAGCGTCGGCACTTTCAGGGGCAACCTTCGCACGAGCGCTCGAGGCTGGAGTGTCACCTGTCAACGTACTTGGTTGTGGATTTGTATTTTGAGCTGGAGTCTTTTGCGGTGCCGAGATGGTTGTTTCTGTCGGTGAGCCAGCTTCGTCTTTTGGTGCACCAATGGTACTGTCGCTAACTTGAGTGTCATTTATTGCCAACTTTCCATCAGGAGTAGTGTTATTTAAAAGTACTGAGGTCGTGCCGACAATCAACACCAGCGCCAAAGCGGCTGGTACAGGAGAAAATAACCACGGCATAAATGGACTACGCTTAGCTGAAGAAGATACTCCCCCTTCGGCAGCGCCGTGGAAGCGCGCGTACTGAAGTAAGTCGCCCTTGATACGTTCGCGCGATGAATCAGAGAGCTTGATGTGCTCCATTGATTTAAAATATTCCTTTGTTTTTAATTCGTCGTTCATACGTGCATTTTTTCTTTGAGTCTAGCCATGGCTCGATTGAGACGGACCGACACATTGTTGGCGGTCTCCCCGATGATTTCAGCAATTTGTTTGGGTTCGAGACCTTCAACGTGGCGAAGCAACAAGACCTGCTTATCCCACTCTTCCATATCGGCGATAACCTTAAGGACAGCGTTGTACTCTGCCAGTGTGTCTTGCCCTAATTCACGGCCAGGCAGAGGCATCCCAGCTTCTACCTGAACATCCAACGAAACCGACTTCTTTTTCTTGTACCAGTCTTTGGCTAGGTTGCCCGCAATCGTATAGAGAAACGCCCGCGGGTTGGTAATCTCCTTCTCGTCCCGCACGTATTGCCAGAAGCGGGTAAAAACTTCCTGGGTCATGTCTTCTGCTAACTCGCGGTCAGAGACTTTTACAACACAAAACCGATAGATGGCGTCACTGTACGCGCCAAACGCTTCCATGAATATTTTTTCGAGGGCCTCCTGTTTCATAAAACGATAGATACCCTCAACTCTTACATCTAGAACAGCACTTTGCAAGGCACGATAGGCAATAAATAGTGACTTGACCGTACGTAGCCAGGGTGTCCTTATTCAAAAAGATAGAGGTAGGCGCCGTAACCGAGTTTTTCCATATCGGCTTTTGAAACGAACTTTAGTGCAGCTGAATTCATACAGTAACGCTTGCCGCCATACTCGCTTGGGCCGTCATTAAAAACGTGCCCGAGGTGTCCGCTTTCACTGCGGACTTCCACACGTTCGTAAATAAGAATGGTGTCTGATTTTAATTCCAAGTCCGCTCCTTCCAGTGGTTGGTAGAAACTAGACCAACCAGTCCCTGAGTCATACTTATGTGTCGAAGAAAAAAGCGGACGACCAGTGACAATATCGACGTAGATTCCGGCTGCTTTATTATCCCAGTAGGCGTTTTTGTAGGCTGGTTCGGTTCCCTCTTGTGCCACTACTTTGTATGCTTCTGGGGAAAGTAATTTGAGTCCGGATTCAATTTCTGCAGCAGTGAAGGCACGTGGTGTGTAGACCTCCTTTTCCATACTCACTTTTACTTCTTCTTCCGCTAGGAATTGTAACGCCGCGTCCTTAGCCCAGTTTTCTTCAATGAAGCCGGCGCGACCAGAACCTTTTTTGTAGCGTTCATAGTGGTCTGATGATTTTTTGTAATAATCTTGGTGGTACTCTTCGGCCGGGAAGAACGACGTGTAAGGAAGAATCAGAGGTGCAATTGGTTCCTTAAATAAGCCGCTTTTACTGAGAGCCTCTTTTGAAGCTTCGGCGACAGTGCGTTGTTCTTCGTTGTGATAAAAAATAGCGGTTGTGTATTGGAATCCCCTATCGGCAAACTGTCCTTTTGTATCAGTTGGGTCAATGTGGCCCCAGTAAATATTAAGTACTTCTTTGGTACTAATCTGTGTCAGGTCGTAGGTCACTTGGACAGCTTCTCGGTGTTTGGTAGTTTCTTTAGAAACTTCTTTATACGAGGCGGTTGCTGCGTCTCCGCCAGCATACCCGGACACCGCATCGATCACACCCGGTGCCTCCTGGAAGAACGCCTCTGTGCACCAAAAGCAACCCCCAGCGAGCGTAATAACTTCTCGCTTACCAGAGTCTACTCCTTGCTGCGTTATGGTCTCAGGAAGTGGCTCAGTAGCTTTTAAAAGAGCGTGGGCACTCACCCCAACCAGTACGCCAAGAAGTAGCATCCCCATGAGAAGCGACTGTTTTGAAATATAAGTATGGATCATATGTAAAGTCTACCATACATTCAAAATTTTTTATATGCAAAAGGCTCTAGCCCGAGCCGCCGCTTGTCCCCAGTTACGTGAAGAGGATCATTTGCATAGCCTACTTCACTGTGGTCTTCTGTAGTAAGGCAGAGGAGGTCTTTATGGAAGTGGCAAATGGTACCTATCTTTGCGACTGCGGAAGACACTTTTACGGTACGTTTGGTAGCGACGAGGAGTCTGTCTGTCCCGAGTGCACTAGTGAAGAGTCGGAAACGATACAGCCTGGGTTTGATGTTTTAAAGCCTCCGACGCTGGAGGAGATTGCGTCCATCCCCTACACATGACTATGTGGTCGAAGTTTACTTCGACCACATTTATTTTATTCAAACACAAGTCTTTGAACGAGTTGTCAAAGTCAATCCTGATGATGTTTGAATAGTATCCACCTCTCCATAAAAATTATTTTAACCGCAAAAAAAGAAATGTTATACTGCTCCGCATGAAAGATTTTGCAGTGAAAAGAAGTAGCGCCGGACTTGGGCTTTTCGCCAACCGTGATTTTAAAAAAGGTGAGCTCGTCATCGAATATACCGGCGAGAAAATTAGTGAGGAAGAAGCTCAACGTCGCGGCGGAAAATACTTATTTGAATTAAACGACGATTGGACTCTCGATGGGAAAGGTCGTGAGCATACCGCCAGATATATCAATCACTCCTGCGCACCAAACTGTCGACCAGAGCTAACTGATGACGAGACCCAAGTTTTTATCTACGCCAAACGTGCAATCAAAGCTGGTGAGGAATTTACCTACAACTACGGCAAATACTACTTCGACATGATGTTCGGAAAGAACGGTTGTTTGTGTGCTACATGTGTTGAGAAAAGAAAAAAGAAATAGCCCACCTTGTGTGTTACTGAGCAGCTGACTCGGTAGTTGAAGCGACCTCTTGCGAGGCCGCTTCTTCAGTTGAGCTAGCCGTAGGGTCTGGAGTACTTGCTGGCGGTTGTGCTGAAGGATCATCACCGACTCCAGTTAACCCACCATTTGGCAATTCGGTAGTCTGTACTGGAATAATAATCTCTGGTTGTCCGGCAGCTCGAGCCTCTTCGTTTCTTTGAGCAATAGTTTGTGCCACATCAATCTGACCTTTATCTGTGAATCCAACTGCCGCAGAAGAACCTACCCCAAGCAATAGTAGGATTGCGACGACGGTGATGTTCTTTCGTCCTCGCCTAGTTTTAGCCTTCTGTGCAGCAATTGGAGTTGGTGCCTTTCGGGAAGCTGCGCGTTCTGGTTTGGATTCCTCAACGACGCTTCTTGCAGCCCGTTTTTGTGGGACACGATTAACAGGCGCTCCTACAGCGTTGTCACTTAAATCAGCTTTTGGCGCACGCTTTCGCGGGGTACGCTTCGGCTTTTCAAGAACTACTTCTGTCTCACCTTGTGGCGACATGTACCAAGATTGTAGCATCCTAGCCGCTATTCTTGGAATAGGCAAAAACCCATTTCTTTTTAAAATAACTGGGGACAGACTGAGGATATCTACAATGTGATACTTTATCCTGAAGCGATATCAAACTGTTATAATTGCCGCACCATGTCTATATTAAAAAACGTTTTCTTTTTACCAACAATTGTTTCTTTCATTGCCTGCGCCGTGGTGTGGCATTATTCTGGTTTCAATGCCTTCCTGCTAGTAGTCATTCTCTCAATTCTGGAAGTCACATTATCTTTTGACAACGCCGTTGTTAACGCCAAAGTTCTTGAGCGAATGAGTCCGGTGTGGCAGAGACGTTTCCTCACCTGGGGAATTGCGATTGCAGTCTTTGGCACACGCTTTGTACTTCCTATTTTGATTGTTAGTGTGGCGACCTGGGCATCACCATGGTTTATCACCAAACTTGCTTTTACTGACGCGGCCGCCTATGGACATCTCCTTGAAGGTGTCCACGGCTCTATCACCGCTTTTGGTGGAGTATTCCTAATGATGGTTTCACTTAAGTATTTTTTTAACAAAGCTAAAAGCATTCACTGGATCGAGTCAGTAGAAAAGCATCTTGTGAAGTGGGGACATATCGAAGCAATTGAAATTGCTTTAGCCCTTACCCTAATAACGACGATTTCATTCATAACTCACTTTGACCAAGCAGCCGTGCTCGTCGCTGGTATCGTCGGGCTCGTTCTCTTTGTCGTGATGGAAGGTATCGCCGGCTCCCTTTCACTGGAAAGTGGTGGTGTCGCCAAAAGCGGCTTAGCATTATTTATCTATCTCAACGTTCTTGACTCGGCCTTTTCACTTGATGGAGTCATCGGTGCGTTTGCACTCACAACAAACCTTCTCATCATTGTCGTCGGACTTGGTATAGGAGCGTACTTTGTGCGGTCGCTAACAGTCTACTTTGTAGAGCAAAAAACCCTTACCGAGTTAGTCTATCTAGAACACGGTGCCCATTGGGCAATCCTTGGCCTATCCGGTGCAATGCTTACTAACCTAGTAATTCACGTACCGGAAGTAGTAACGGGACTAGTCGGTCTCGTTTTTGTCGCCCTTTCTTATCGTTCTTCGTTACGGGAGATGTCTGGAACTAGATAACACACACCGCAGTTGACACAAGTCCCGTCACTTTTTATTATAGAAATTAGAGAGTACATGAGGAGGACTCATGATGACCAAAGACCTAAAACTTGAAGGTAAAATAGTACGCATAGCATTCAACGAATGCGACGAGCAGTTCCCTCTGCTACTTGGTACAGATGGAGAGAACCGACTCGCTGTCTTTGTAAGTCCCGAAGGACTTGGCTGGGAACAGGACGACATCCCTGAGTTTCTTTGTGCACAGCAACACCTATTCGATCAGGTCGTGGCCGACCTCCTTAGTCAGGGGTATCCTCTGCGCAGACCTGATGTGAGAACACTGCAATAGAAAAGCGCTCGTTTAGGACGAGCGCTTATTTATTTGGTCGCTTTGTTTCTGAATGTATTGGAGCCGTAGCGGCTCGTTTTGTTCAGTCTGAAAAAGTAAGAACTCCTTCTCGCCGACTAGAGGTTTACCGCCGACGCCACACAAAGTGACGCGGTACACCTCCCCGACAACCCTTCCTTCAACAATGGAGGCCGAAGTGATCTTGACTTGGACGAAAAACAGATTCGTTGATGGCTCAAAGACCAACTGCTTGATCCGACGCTCGACCAAGTCCTTGATGGTCTCTGACATCGGAAATGCAATATCGATAATGAGTGACGGCATACGCCCTCCTAAAATGAACTTATAAAAAGTACCATAAAATAGAACTTGGTCAAGTCAAGAGTCCTCGCCACCTTTCACGAGTAAATTAGTCTTGCAAATAAACGTTGGTATGGTACATTTTGACAATCAATAACTAGGCTGTCATAGCCAAGTTACATTAATTTTTAAGCCAACACTAATTTGCGACCCCCATACCAAGGAAACCAGACTAAAGATACCCGTACTCGGATTAATGCTGCTATCAGGGCGCCTGAACTCCGTGTTGTCACCTCTGACGGTGAAAATCTTGGTACCCTCTCCCTCGCAGATG
Source organism: Minisyncoccota bacterium (assembly GCA_043742005.1). Lineage (GTDB taxonomy): Bacteria > Patescibacteriota > Minisyncoccia > Phycocordibacterales > UBA918 > OLB19. The sequence goes on from JAYTZG010000059.1 coordinate 7,082, forward strand.
CAATCAAGGCCGCAGAAGAGCGCAAGCTCGACCTCATCGAGATCTCTCCTAACGCCAAACCACCAGTAGCCAAAATCATGGACTATGGTAAGTACCGTTACGAAACCGGGCGCAAGGCTCGTGAAGTAAAGGCCAAGTCCCACAGCACCGAGACCAAGAGTGTCCAGGTGAAAATTGGTACCGGCGACCACGACCAGCAGCTCAAAGCCCGTCGTGCAGCGCAGTGGCTCGAAGAAGGCCATCGCGTAAAAGTAGACCTCTTCCTCTGGGGCCGCTACAAGTACATGGAGCCTGAGTTCCTCAAGGAACGCCTCGAACGTTTCCTCAAAATCATTCCGCTCGACTACAAAATCGCCGACCCGATGAAAAAGAGTCCAAAAGGCTGGACCACTACCCTAGAAAGAATCCCAGGTGCCAAAGCCCATAAGCCAGTAAAGATACTCCCTGAAGAGACCAAGACAGAAAGAATCAAACCCCAAGACTCCGAGAAAAAGGCCGTAAAGAAGAAGTCCCTTGATGACTTACTGGAGTCAGGACTAATCTAGCAAACAAAGGGCCTATTTAGGACCCTTTTGCTTACTAGGAAAGCTTGATTAATATAAGTAAATAAGGTATATTTCTGCCACCTTTGCCACTTCTCTTGGCAATGCCCGATCAAAAAACCCTTCAGTATGAAAACAAATAAATCATTTACCAAGCG
>JAYTZG010000060.1:0-7681 GCA_043742005.1 Minisyncoccota bacterium
CGTTCGTTGGCTTTTACTTCTTTCTTTTCACCAGAGAAATCAAATGTAATTGAACCGTCGGTCACAAAGAGGGAAACTTTGCCTTGGTGAGAATGTTCCGGGTAGACAGTGCCGGCGGCATCTTGCCATTCATACACAGAAACAAAGTTCTCGTCTTCAAACTTTTGTAACCAACGTTCAGAGAGTTCCATACCATTATTATAACAAAACCGGCTTATGGCCGGTTTTGTTAATGTGTGCACCCACCAGGACTCGAACCTAGGACGACTGTTCCGAAGACAGTAATGATATCCACTTCACCATGGGTGCATTTGTGCGCATCATCATACGCGCACGAAGGCGAAAACGCAACGGTTTTCTGCTAGAATAGAAAAGTGAAAATTACTAATACTGATATTCCGTTGATTGTTCGCGCGACTGCTGAAACACTTGAAAACGCAGGTTTTGAGGCGTATTTAGTGGGCGGGTGTGTCCGGGACTTGTTGCGAGGGAAGACTCCAAAGGACTGGGACCTGACTACGGATGCTCATCCGGAACAGATACAGGGACTTTTTGTGGAACACTATGCTAACAACGACTTTGGAACAATTGGGGTTAAAACTGAGTCTGAAGACCCTACCCTCCAGGTCATAGAAATCACTCCATACCGTAGTGAAAGCGGTTACACGGACCTCAGGCGGCCAGATAACATTACATTTGGCGTTTCACTGGATGAAGACCTTAGTCGCCGTGACTTCACCATAAATGCGTTGGCCTACCGCCCAAAGACTGACAGTCTGGTTGATCATTTTGGAGGCATGGAGGATTTGGCAGCCAAGCGCCTCAAAACAGTAGGGGATGCCCACGAGCGTTTCAATGAAGATGCGTTGCGGATGATGCGAGCGGTACGGCTCGCGGCTGAACTTGGGTTTGTAATTGAACCAGCCACCATGACCGCCATTGCCGAAAACGGCCTTCTTTTAAAGCGTATTTCTATTGAACGGGTGGCGGCGGAGTTCTTGCGAATCATTAATTCCAGCGAACCAATGCAGGGGATTGTTTTTCTAGAGAAACTAGGACTGCTTGAACATTTCATTCCGGAACTGAAGGACGGGCTAGGCTGCGATCAAAGTGGTATACATGCCTTTGATGTATATGAACACAATTTGCGAACTCTTCAGGCAGCAGCAGACAAGGATTTCCCTGAACATGTCCGTATTGCCGCGCTGTTCCACGATATTGGCAAGCCGGCCACCAGGCGAACCGGTGGCAAAAACAAGCATTACACGTTCTTCGGGCACGAGGTGGTGGGCGCAAGAATGACAAAAAGCATTCTAGAACGACTTAAACTACCGCGTGAAACTATTGATACCGTGGTTAATCTAGTCCGCTGGCACATGTTTTTCTCTGATCCAGAGATGATTACGTTGGCGGCCGTTCGTAGGACAATAGTCAGGATTGGCGAGGATCATATCGATGACCTCCTTAATCTGCGTGTCTGTGACCGTATCGGTACTGGCCGACCAAAGGAACAGCCATTTCGCTTCCGTAAGTACAAAGCAATGGTGGATGAGGCATTACGAGACCCGATTTCAGTAAAGATGCTAAAGGTGAACGGGGATAGGATTATGGAAATGACGGGAGAAAAGCCCGGAAGGAGATTAGGCTATGTTTTAAACGCACTTTTGGAGGAAGCTTTGGAGGACAGCACTAAAAATACGCCTGAATACATGGAAAAAAGGGCGTTGGAACTGCTGGAACTTGAGGAATCTGCACTAATTGAACTGTCAGAAGCAGGAAAGCGTAAGCAGGCTGAGGAAGAAGCTGCAGCTCTAAGAGACATAGCCAGGGAGCACAAGGTGGGATAAAGGACACACTCGTAAAACAGCAGCCACCTGGGTGGTTGTTGTTTTAAATTTTGAAAATGTAAAATTGACTGGCTGAGTGAAATTCGAGGCATGCGAAGAAAATGCTCTGAGTGCTATGCCTATAGAGCGAAGAGCATTTTACTGAAGCATAACGCAGAAGTTCCCCAGCCAGTCGGTTTTATATAAAAAAGGCCTGAGGAGTCGATGGACAAGTTGTACTTGTCATCCGACTTCTCAGGCCTTTGATGTAAAGAGCTTATTCTTTGGAGGATTATAGTAATCCAAGTGCGCGCCTAATTGGCTATGGCTAACGCTATCCGAAGCTCTACGTTGTTTGTAGAAATACTAGACGATTATTGCTTGCGCAGTCTTCATCTGATTTCTGGGGTGGGTGTTATGTTTATGAACGTTAGATATTGGAGGTAATATCTTTGTTGAATTTTGGAAGATCTCTTTAAGGGGTACCTCCTGGGACTTGGTGAGAAATGTTTCTTCTCAAGTCTCAGGAGATTCCTGCTCGCCCTTTCTGGGCCTGCATAGATAATATGTCCTTTACAATATTCCGTAAAGGACAGCACAGGGGATAAGTGGGGATAACTTGTCCTTTAAAAAATTGACACTCTAGTTTTGACAATTTTGAGAATCGTGTGATTGTGTTTTTGCTTATTTAGCCTTGCTAATCAAGGCTAATATCTATAGACACCGGGCAATGATCGCTTCCGTACACGTCTGCGTGGATGCGAGCACTTTTGACAAGTGGCGCCAAATCTTTTGATATCATCACGTAGTCAATCCGCCAACCAACATTCCTCTCTCGGGCATTTCCAAAGTGTGACCACCAGGTGTAGCCGCCGTTTTCTTGATTGAAGATACGAAAACTATCGACAAAGTTTTTCTCTACCATGGCATCAAAACCACTTCGCTCCTCGTCGGTGAAGCCCTTCTTGCCGCGGTTCTCTTTGGGTCGAGCGAGGTCGAGTTCGGTGTGGGCGACATTGAAGTCACCGCAGAAGATGACCGGCTTCTCTTGCTGCAGCCTGTCCATATACTCGAGGAAAGCTGGATCCCAAGCTTGGCGCATCGGGATGCGCGAGAGGTCGTCCTTGGCATTCGGTGTATAGACTGTCGCCACATAAAAGCCGTCGAACTCAGCGACAAGCACCCGACCTTCCTTGGTCGTGTCCCCATAAGCATCAGCGAGTTGGTATTTAGCTGCAACGTCTTCCGGTAAGCCGTTTATCACTTCAAGTGGGGGCACTTTGGTGAAAATGGCGGTGCCAGAATAGCCCTTTTTCTCTGCGGAACACCAATATTCCTCATAATCCGGCAAATCAACGTCAATTTGGTCTTGGCTGGCCTTAGTTTCTTGAATACAAAGGATATCTGGTTGGTGTTTGTCGATAAATGGCTGTAACTCACCCTTTCGAGCCACCGCCCGAATCCCGTTCATATTCCAAGAATAGATTTTCATCCCACCAGTCTACCGCATTCATAGAAAAGTTCGAATCTCTCTTGATTTGATATACTTGTGAAATGAAAATCTCTATTAAAGAGCTGCGAGAGAAAGTATTAACAACATTTACAGAAAATGGATTTCCACCTGAGGACTCTGAGAAAATTTGGGAATATCTACTTTGGGCAGAAATGTCTGGAAACTCAACCCAGGGAATCATTAAAATGACTGGCACTGAGCCTCTTCAGAATATAAAGACAAAACATGAAATAAAAATTGAACGAGACAAAAAACTTTCACAACTTATTAATGGTGGAGCAAATCCGGCACCGCTAGTAAGTAGCCACGCTACCGATGTTGCTATACAAAAGGGGAAAGAGCATGGATTTGGAATTGTCGGTGTACGAAATACTTTCTCTAGCAACGGTGAGCAAGCATATTATGCTGAGAAAGTTGCAGAAGCCGACTTAATCGGGATTGTCTGCAGTCGCTCACCAGCTTCGACAACTGGATTTGGAAGTATTGACCCTCTCTTTGGTACTAACCCAATTGGATTTGGTTTCCCAACCAGCGACGGACCGTTTGTATTTGACATGGCAACATCTGCAATGACGTTCTATGGGCTAGTGCTTGCTAAGTCACGAGGAGAATCCATTCCAGAAAACATGGCAATCGATAGCGAAGGAAACCCAACGACCAACCCCGAAGCAGTCATGGACGGCGCACTTCTTTCTTTTGACAGAACTTACAAAGGTGCAGGGCTGGCTATGGTGATAGAAATGCTAGCGGGACCACTCGTAAACTCAGCGTGGATTGATAACAAAACCTTTACTGAAGAATGGGGTTCGCTCTTTATAGCGATTGACCCTGACCTTCTCACAGACATAGATGTATTTAAAACGAACGCTTCTGACTTAATTGCGAGAGTAAGGCAGTCGAGAAAGGGGGCGGGGGTTACGGAGATACGATTACCAGGAGACTCGGCGCGAGCAAAAAGAGCAGAGGCTATAACTTCAGGTTTTATTGATGTGGAAGAAGTTGTATTAAGGGGGTTGGGATATCTTGATTAATTTATAAAATCTCACTAATCATATAACTTAATTATGCCGACACCTTTTGATGCTTTAATAGGAGTTCTTCAAGAGAAAATCCGAGCGCGTAAAACTTCTCACGAAGACTTGACGAGTGTCTGTGTGCAAATAAGATTACTAAAAGTTCTTTTCAGAACAATGCATGAATATGACATGCGGCAATATATGAACTGGAAAGATTCGAAAGATATAGAAGGCAGTTATGATGCATCGACAAAAGCTGTTCTGGATTATCTACAATTTATTAATGTTTTAAATCAATTGGGTAGAATTCTATTTTTTAGAAACAAAGTGTTTGAGCATTGGGACGACTACACTAAATATGGAACCGCTAGTGGTCATACTCAAATTTCTGGTGAAGCTGCAATACCTTCTACATACAATAGTTACTCTATAAATGAAAGGAAGGTGGTAAAAGATGAAATTGACGCAATACTATCAGATTTCAATTTGTCTCTAGAGATTGACAATCCCGAAGTGGCAAACGTCTCGGATTCTCAACATGAAAAGATTTATTAAATTTTGGAAAAAATTAGCCCAGAGCTTCATAATGACAAGATCCCGAAGAAGCTAATAAAACTTCTCTTTAAGTTTGGATTTCCAGCACCAATTCAGAATGTTCGAGATTATTCAAATAACCTTGTGCTGATAATCAACGAGGCTAAGTTGGTCACTTAAAACTACCCTATAATCTTTTATAAAAAATTATTTATATGACAACCCCACGTTTTGAATATAGTCAGAAGATGTATAAAAAATTGGCCGCCTGGAGTGGGCGGCCAATTGGCTATTGTGCGGTCTCTTCTTCTTCACTTAGGAACGATTCAAATGAGTCGAAGTCGGTGATCTGTCCGGTAGACACGCCGTAGAGAACTGGGTAGATTCGCTCAGCACTTTTGCAGAGTCGGAACATGTTTCTAAGCAGGATGCTGCTATGATCCATGTTCCGCATGGTTTCGAGGTCATCGACCGCAGTATCAACGGTTGATGTCAGACAAATGCCGATATTGGTTTCGTCATATTCTAAGGGGATTACTGCACCCCACTCAATTTCATACGAAAGAATATTGCACAACACAAGCGCGTCACCATATCCAATACCGACAAAATTCATACGGCTGCTGTCTTGGTTACAAAACCACATACATATTTTCACCGCTTGGTAGTCCGGCTCCGGCTCAAAAGCTTGCATGATTATTTCAACGCCAACCCCACTTTCAATAACTTGAAAGGCAAGGAAGTCTTCTTCGACTTGTGGTGAAGTGCAAAAATTTCTTTCGACTGCTTTGGCAATGAGCTGATGTAATGCCAGTACTGACATATTTATATCTCCCAAAAAAGAACTGTTCCTTTATCCCCATAGTGCTCTAGGACGTTCCGTTTGTAAAGTCCTGTGATGTGGTTGTTTGATATACTGCACATATATGTTCACACCGCGCTTTGCGTATAGTCGAAAGGTTATTGATGAGCGAATTGCGGAGCTTTCCGCTCTGGCTGCGCCGTTTGGGTGTACGGTGCGATATGCGATGAAGGCGAATCCGCACGCGGAGATTTTGCGGATGATGGATAACGGAGGAGTACATTTTGATGCTAGTTCTAGTTATGAGGCGCAGATGTTACTTGAGGCTGGTGTTGCAGGCGAGCGAATCTCGCTGTCTTCTCAGCAGAGTCCACATAATCTGCCGGAACTTTTGGAGGCTGGGGTGCTGTTTGTGGCGACTTCTTTTAAACAGTTGGAGATATTTTTAAGAACGGCGAACCGACCCGACAAAGTAGGGGTGCGTATTAACCCAGCAATGGGCAGTGGTCACAACAACCGCACTAACACTGGGGGAGTGAATTCGAGTTTTGGGATTTGGTATGAGTATGGCGAGAAAGTACGGACGCTTACTGCCACAGAAGGGGTGACGATTGATCGACTGCATATTCACATAGGCTCGGGAGCTGATCCATATGTTTGGGGGCAAGTGATGGAGCAAGCGCTTGATATTGCGCGGGAGTACAAAGACGTCACTTCACTTAACATCGGTGGAGGATATAAAGTGCATCGCTACGGTGAAGAAGTAGAAGCCAACATGACTGATATTTTTGCTACCTTTAGCGAAAAACTTAAAGCGTTTGCTGAAGAGACCGGCAGAGAACTTCACCTAGAAATTGAACCAGGCACGTACTTCATCGCACACGCAGGAACACTGATTGCAACTGTCGGCGACATTGTCGACACTGGAAAGTACGGTCACACCTTCCTTAGACTTAACACCGGCATGAACGATTTCCTTCGCACCACGCTCTACGGCGCGCAACATAAAATTGAAGTGATGAACGACGAGACCGAACTGCACCCATACATAGTTGTTGGACACAACTGCGAGTCGGGCGACATTTTCACCACTGAAAAAGGTGACCCTGAGAGTGTCGAGCCGAGAATGCTTAAGAAAGCGCATATTGGTGACACCGTACATATATATGATGTCGGCGCCTACTGCGCCAGCATGCGAGCAAAGGGCTACAACTCTTTTCCGGACGCGGAAGAGGTGGTAGTTGATTAATCGAGACACTTGGTTTATTCTCAACGCAGACAAACGGAGGTCTTTTTATGCCCAAACCAGTTTGGCGGTTGATTTTGACGATGTACTAGCTGGATTCAATCTAGCTTTTGCTAAATGGCACAATGAACACTACGGGACAAAAGTCGAATATGCGAATATTTATTCGTATGACATGGCACTGATATACGATACTGATGCCGACACTATTCGTCATCGAGTAATGGACTTCAGTCATAACTACCACGACTTAGTCGAGCCACTTGATGATGTAGGAAATCATCTTCAGCTTCTCAAGGACCGATACGAGTTGGCTCTGGTCACTAGCCGTTGCGAGTCGACCAAAGGCGTGACGGGGCAATGGAAAGATCTCCATATTCCCGAAATGTTTGTTGACGCTTATTATGGAAACAGTTTCTCTATCAAGTTTCCAGATCGTCATCGGTCAAAGCTTGATATCTGTAGGGAGATTGGGGCGGTAGCGCATGTCGATGACGCCACAAGTCATGCTAATGAGGTGGCTGGTGGGCTTGGCATTCCAGTATTTCTGCCCGATCGTCCCTGGAACCAGGAACCCGTACACGAAAAAGTCATTCGGGTTAGTGGTTGGGAAGAAATAACCTTCCATCTGCTGGCCTAGTGTCAACCGCGCGAACTTTGGTTCGCGCGGTTTTTGTATTTGTACATATATATGTATACTCTTCCTACATGGGTACTCAAATTTGGGAGGTGATTGTGATTGGT
>JAYTZG010000061.1:0-7640 GCA_043742005.1 Minisyncoccota bacterium
TGTAAAACCATGTGCCACAATCATGTCTCGATGTAATTTTGTGCCGTAGCCTTTATGAACGGCGAAACTGTATTGAGGGAATTTTTTATTTTGTTTACACATATATGTGTCCCGTGTGACCTTGGCGAGAATCGAAGCTAGACCAATAACCAGCTCTTTTTGATCGCCTTTGATGATTGTCTCTTGTGCGAATTCAACCGGCGCATGTAGTGAACCATCGAGTTTGATAAAACAATCTTTTGGGCTGAGTTTAAGTTTTTTTATCGCCTTCGCCATGGCATTCTTTATAGCTGACACTATTCCGTGTTTGTCGATATAAGTAGCTCTCACAAGTACAACTGAGAAATCCAACTTGCCCGCCTGCTTTAGTTGCGTGGCACGGAGAAAAATCGCCGCGCGCTTTTTCTCCGACACCTGTTTACTATCTCCAACTCCAGGAATTAAACTCCAATCAAAATTGCTCGGAACCTTGACTATCCCGACAGACACTGGACCAGCTAATGGTCCCCGACCTGCTTCGTCGACCCCGACAACATAGTGATATTGTTTTTCCATTTGAACTAGTATAACGCACAAAGAAATGTTGACAGACGTGCCTTTCTGGGTTATTTTTCAAGCAGAAAGGAGGCGCCGATGAATAATCGAATGGAGCAAATGTATAAAGTTCGAGATCTTGCTAAGCGCCTCTTTGGCAGTAAGCAAATCTCGGAAAAGACCGCCCTTTCACGACAAGAAATAAAGGGTGCGAAAAACGAGAACAGGGCATTCCGCCTGATTGATGAAGTCCTGAGGGAAAAGGAGATATTCGCGCTAACAAGCAGACCCTACATTAGTCTCACCTATTCCACTGAAGATCTGGAAGGTTATGACATTGTCATACCAACTGATAGAGGTAAAACTGGGATTCAAATTAAAAGTTCTGAAGAATTTGCTATTCCATTTCAGACCAGTCGGCCACATATTCCAGTTGTTGTGGTAAATAACGACAAGCCTGACGCGAGACTCAAAATAGAGCTTGCAAGTGCGCTCCACTATGCGTACGAGCAACTTCTCAAAGGGCGTGTAAAAATTAAATAATACACGCCCTTTTCTATATCTTAAATTCAATCAATACCATTTATATATTATACTTTTGTGTATGAGATATGTTTACTTTTGGACTGCCAACGCAATTTTTGTAATCCACTTTCTCCTTGGAATATTTTTTATACTTGGCTGGCAACTGACACAATACCGTCTTATCTATTGGCTACTGATGAGTGCTTGGATTGGTTCGTGGATTTTTCTTGGTTACTGCCCACTTTCCAAATGGGAGTTCTACCTACGAAACAAATACGACAAAACCATCGACCCCAATCGTGAAATTATCCAGCACTACCTAGAAAAGTTTACCGGAATCAAAGTCCCCTCAAAAAAAATTATCTTCTGGGGTGTAGTGGTCTACTTCATTCTCTTAAGTCTCTCCGTCTGGAAAACGTTGACCTAAACTGAGCGAGGGTCGGTGTGGAAAAACATTGCGGAAAACGTCCAGCCGGTCAAAGCCTACATGGAAGCTGTCCGAAGGACCTAGGCTTTGGGCGCGTCTGAGCATAGAGAATTGCCCGCTGGGGCAATTACGGGCGTTTTTCCGGACTGACCCGAGCGATGCTATACTGCTCATACTATGCCCGCCCTACAGAAACTCAACGCTGAATTCGTCCATCTGCATGTCCACTCGATGTACTCGCTCTTAAGTGCCGTGCCGACACCCAAAGAGCTCGCCAAAGCGGCCAAGGCCGATGGTCAGGATGCTCTAGCTATTACTGACGCTGGCGCTCTCTATGGCGCGATTGATTTCTACAAGGCCTGTACGTATCAGGAAATAAAACCTATCCTCGGGCTTGATGCCTTTCTGGCTCCCCGCACCCGCCATGATAAAGAAGCCAACATCGACAAGCCGCGCTCACGCGTCGTGCTTCTCGCTAAAACTTTTAAAGGCTACCAAAACCTCATTGCTCTCGTCACCCGCTCCAACTTCGAAGGCTTTTACTATCGACCACGTATCGATGATGAACTCTTAAAAGAACTTCATGAAGATTTGATTTGTATCATTCCCTCTTTCGCCGGCGAAGTAGCCCAAGCCCTCAAGGATAGTCATCCAGAAAAAGCCGCGCAGCGGCTAGACTGGTACAAGAGCGTTTTTGGCGAAGATTGTTACTTGGAAATCTCTCATCATCCAGAAATGTTTGGCCACCTGGAAAATCAAGAAAAAATTAAGGAGTTGGCCCAGAAAACCAACACGCAGCTTGTTGCTGCTCACGATGTCTACTACATAAAACCGGAAGACCGCATTGCTCGTGAGACGATGATTAAAATCCAAAATGGTGGTGTCGTCGACTTAAGTAGCGATCAGCAGTCTGACGAAAACTTCTCTTTCACCACCCAAGCACAGATGAAGGAATGGTTTAAGGGTGTACCAGAGGCTCTTTCCAACACTGTAAAAATTGCTGAGCAGTGTAATGTCGAAATCGAGATCGGTACTCATTGGTATTTCCCTGACTATAAAATTGAAAGTGGCCGCGAACCTGACGACGAGCTGCGCATCAGTGCCTACGCCGGTGTGGCGTGGCGTGGGCTGGATATCAATAACCCTGAAGTCAAAGAACGTCTAGACTACGAACTAAGCGTTATTAAGATGAAAGCGTATGCCAAGTACTTCTTGGTGGTGGGAGACCTTTTGCGTGAGAGTCGCGAACGCGGCATTCTCACCACTATTCGTGGATCAGTAGCCGGTTCTCTCACTACCTACGTCCTTGGAATTACAAATGTGGACCCTCTCGAATACAAACTTCCCTTCGAACGCTTCCTCAATCCCGAACGTCCGTCGGCACCAGATATCGACATGGACTTCGCTGATAACAGGCGAGATGAAATTATCGAGTACGCCAAGCAAAAATACGGTGCGGACAAAGTGGCCCAGATTGGTACCTTCGGCACCATGATGGCACGAGCGGCCGTGCGTGATGTTGCACGAGCCCTTGGTCACTCGTACTCGGTTGGAGACCGGATTGCCAAACTCATCCCCCTTGGCGCCCAAGGTTTCCCAATGACGATTGATAAAGCTTTGGAAATCGAACCGGAGCTAGCAACACTCTATAAGAAAGACTCCGAAAGCCGTGAAGTGATTGACTTAGCGAAGCAAATTGAAGGCCGGGTGCGCCACCTCGGTGTTCATGCTGCCGGAGTAGTCATTGCACCCACTCCTCTTTCTGATTTCGTTCCCGTCCAGCCCGACCCTAAAACCGGCAAATTAATTACCCAGTACGAAATGAAATCCGTCGGTGAAGACGGCGTCGGCCTGCTTAAATTCGACTTCCTGGGAATCAAGAACTTGGCTATTTTGGCCGATGCGGTTAAGCGCGTGAAGAAAATTCGTGATATCTTTGTCGATATTGAAAACGTCCCAATTGCCGACACCAAGACCTTCGAAATGCTCGCGCGCGGCGAGACCATGGGCCTCTTCCAGCTCAACGGTACCGGTATGACCAGCTTCCTTAAGCAGCTCAAGCCAACCACCATCCACGACATCAATGCGATGGTGGCCCTTTACCGTCCGGGTCCGATGGAAATGATTCCACAGTATATTGAAAGAAAGCATAATTCTTCTCTCATTTCTTTTCTTGACCCTAGAATGGAAAGCATCCTTGATCGTTCGTTCGGCGTCATCACCTATCAAGACGACGTGATGATGATTTCTATTGAACTAGCTGGCTACACTTGGCTCGAAGCCGACAAGCTTCGTAAAGCGATGGGTAAAAAAATTCCCGAAGTTATGGCGGCCGAAAAAGGTAAGCTTATGCTTGGACTGGTTGATAACGGCATGAGCCAGCAAAAAGCCGAGCAACTTTGGAAACTAATCGAGCCTTTTGCCGCCTACGGATTCAACAAAGCCCACGCTGCATCCTATGGCCGAGTCGCCTACCAAACCGCCTACATGAAGGCAAACTTCCCGGTCGAATACATGTCGGCGGTACTCACTGCCGACTCCGGTGACACTGAAAAGATTTCCGAAATCATACACGAGTGCGAACGGATGGAAATTGAAGTACTACCGCCAGACATCAATGAATCGTTCGCGGACTTCTCTGTAGTGCCTGGTACCAACACCATTCGTTTCGGACTTGAAACAATCAAAAACTTCGGCGCTGGTATCACTGAAGTGATTGTCGAAGAACGAAAGAAAAACGGGGCGTACTCTTCCCTTCAAGATTTCCTCACCCGCATCCATGACCGCAATCTAAATAAAAAATCCATCGAAGCGCTGATCTGCGCCGGCGCCTTCGACCGGTTCGGCGACCGTGGTCAACTCTACGGCAACGTCGACAACTTGCTTTCGCACAACCGCGAACACGTCACCGGAAAAGAAACCGGTCAAGATTCGCTTTTTGCCGATGTTGCAAGTGTTAGCAACTTAGTGCTCCAACCAGCCGAACCCGTCTCCATTACCCAAAAACTCCTCTGGGAAAAAGACTTACTCGGTGTCTATGTCTCCGGTCACCCACTTGACGCTCTAAAAGCCGAAGTAGACCAGCGTCCGCGTATCGCCGCTGTTCGTAAAGGCTATAAAGGCACGACAGTAGTCACCACCGGCCTCATCGAAAGCGTCCGCGAACTCCTCACTAAAAAAGGCGACAAAATGGCCTTCATAAGACTAGTCGACCAAACCGATAGCATCGAAATCACTGCCTTTCCAGGAATCTACGCTGAGCAAAAAGACATCCTCCAACCCGGCACCTGCGTCGCCATCAAAGGCAAATTAGATTTCCGAAACGACGAACCAAGTATCCTAATCGATCGTGCTAAATCACTTGCTCTGGAACCAAAAGTCAGCTAATATACAAACATAACGCCTTAAACGAGGAAGGATATGTTCATGAGACTTAAAGTTTCACCTGTTGGACCAGTTCCAGGCACTCTTTTGTTCTGGTTCAGTGCAAAACCTGACAGAAAAGCTTCCGAGCAAGAAATGAAAAGCGTTGCATACCGAATCACCCTTTTAGGTAGAGAAGTTCTTGGTGAAGACTTTCATTCGACTAATACTGAACCCAGCGACAATTCAGTTAATATTTATGTCGCAAAAGATATTGCATCAGGGCCTAAAGAACTTGACTTCAAAGCCTTCATCGGCTGGGTTGAAATTTTCGGCATGGAAACTGGACTTTCAACTCGAGCTTCAGTCCCGCGAGCAAACTGATCACAAGCAAACAAAGCCACCATCCGCGCCGAGCAATCGGCGCGGTTTTCTTTTATTGACTCCCCTCCCTTTCATGCTACGATGTAAGGAATCGAAAATTGTGGTGGCTACCAACTACCAGCTCCAAAAGAGCGCTTAAAATAAGCCTAATTTTAAATAAGCAAATGCCTGAAAGGTATATTGCGAATTTAGTTCCGAATTTTCGGCTTTAGCCCCCCGAAAATTCCTGGAACATCTAGTGTAAAATAACTACTGTAAAATTATCAATCATGTCACAATCACTAGAATACAAACGTCACACACTCGCTCACCTCTTGGCGGCGGCTGTTATTGAGCAATATCCCCACGCGAAGCTCACTCTTGGTCCAGCGATTGATACTGGGTTTTATTACGATATCGATTTCTCAGGAGGCGAGGCGCCGGGCGATACCGACCTCAAGGACCTCCAAAAGCGAATGAAAAAAATGATGAACGCCTGGACTGAGTTTTCGCACGAAGAAGTGTCAGCTGATGCTGCACGCAAGCAGTTTGCGGGAAATGAATTTAAAACTGAACTAGTAAACGAAATTGAAGCGCGTGGTGAGACTATCACCCTCTACACTTGCGGTGGCTTTACTGATCTCTGTCGGGGTGGACACACTGAAAATCCAAAAGCTGAAATCGATACCGACGCCTTCAAACTCGACAAAATCGCCGGCGCCTACTGGCGCGGCGACGAGAAAAACAAAATGCTCACTCGTATCTACGGCCTTGCCTTCGATACCAAAGAAGAACTCGAAGCCTACGAAAAGCAGCTCGAAGAAGCCAAAGCTCGCGACCACCGTAAGCTAGGAAAGGAACTCGACCTCTTCACCTTTTCCGAACTCGTCGGTCCTGGCCTCCCCCTCTTCACCCCTAAAGGCACGATGATGCGTGACTTGATTGTCGACAAAATCATGAGGATTCAGGCGAAGTATGGTTACCAAAAAGTAACCATACCGCATATCACCAAGAGTGATCTCTACAAGACTTCTGGTCATTGGGAAAAGTTTGGTGACGAACTCTTCAAAGTAAAAGGTCAGTCAGATGCGGAGTTTGTCATGAAGCCAATGAACTGTCCACACCATACGCAAATCTTCGATTCAAAACCTCGCTCATACAAAGAGCTGCCAATTCGCTACGCTGAAACCACCATGGTGTACCGCGACGAGCAGGCTGGTGAACTCATTGGTTTGGGCCGGGTACGTAGCATCACTCAAGACGACGGACACGTTTTCTGTACAGTTGATCAAATCGACCAAGAAGTTGAAAATATCGTGAAGGTAATCCAGGAGTTTTACACTTCACTACAAATGTTTGAAGATGGAAAATTCTGGGTGTCACTATCAGTAAGCGACCCTAGCAAACCTGAAGACTATCTAGGCGACCCCGAGAACTGGAAGAAAGCCGAAGCTATGCTGGAAGCCGTCGCGATGCGTCTCAACCTTCCCTACAAGCGTGTGGAAGGCGAGGCGGCTTTCTACGGACCGAAGCTCGACTTTATGTTTAAAGACGCAATCGGTCGCGAGCGTCAGCTCGCGACCGCCCAGCTCGACTTTGTTATGCCGGAGCGTTTTTCTCTTTCCTATACCGACAACACCGGTGCCAAGCAAGCACCAGTTATGATCCACCGTGCCATTGCCGGATCGCTAGAACGCTTCATGGCGATTATGATTGAACACTTTGCCGGTAACTTCCCACTCTGGCTTTCTCCGGTTCAGTTAGCAGTTATTCCCGTAGCTGAAGCACATGTGCTATACGCCCAAGAAGTAGCCGACGTCCTTCGTGAACAAGGCTTCCGTGTCGAGTTAGACGACTCAAACGAAAGTATGGGTAAGAAAATCCGTAATGCCAAAAAAGACCGCCTTCCCTACTTTATCGTCATCGGTAACAAAGAAGTCGAAGGTCGCACTGTGACTCTAGAATCTCGCGACACGGGTGAATCAGTCAGTCTCACCATGGAAGAACTAGAAATGAAATTAACTGCGGAGAATAGCGTATAGGTATATAGAAGCACAATAAAAGCCGCCCGGAAGGGCGGCTTTTATTGTATTCAACAGATTATCGTGAGCATTGGACCGCCTGTTCCAGCGATTCATTCTAGGAAATGAATGAATCGGGAACGAAATTCATAATATATCCTTCGGATATTTATTCATTTCTAAATCTCCTCAATTGTTCCAGTTGTCTCTACATACACGCTATCTTTCCAGACAGTACCCAGAGTGCTATCAGTACAGGTTAGAGTGAACTCGCTCTTAGCAGCAATAGGCAGAGTTGATCGATTGCCTCCCGTAAGCAAAGCTGGATCATTTATACCTGGGCCTGATATACGGCATGAAAGTCCAGAGTAAGGAATAGCAACGGTCCAACGGACGATGGTTGTTTC
>JAYTZG010000062.1:0-7530 GCA_043742005.1 Minisyncoccota bacterium
CCCGTCCGGCAATATCCATACTCTTCTCTTGTCCAGTATAAAACGGATGTGACGCGCTGGTGACGTCTACGTGAGTAATTGGGTATTCCTTACCGTCAGTCCACTTGTCAGTGGCCTTAGTTTCGATAGTAGAACCGACAAGCACACGCTCGCCTGAGGTGTTGTCATGGAAAATTACCATACGGTAGTTTTTTGGATGAATTTCAGCTTTCATATGTGTCGCGTACTATATCAGATAATGGTTTTTTGGCAACATCACCAACCAAAGGACGGCCTAAAATAGATAAGATGCGAGGCACGAGAGGCATATGGCATGAGCCGTACTCCTTGTACGGTGAGAGCAATATGCCGAACTGTAACGAAGCAGATTGCTATTTTCAGGCGTTCTTATTCTCCGAGAATCTGGAGTTCTCCAGCCAACCGATTCTTGCGGTTGATGACCTGGTCACCGTAGAAGGCGTTGGCTGGATTGCTGGCGCCGCCCCAGCCGGCGTAGTAGCGCAGGGCCGCTAGACGGTCGCCGCCGCTCGAGCCATCTGCTCCGTTATCCCGCATGAGAAGTGCTGTCGCGATAAAGGCGTCTTGGTTGTTAAATGGATTTGACGGTCCACTTCCGCCGTTAATAGCCCGAATCCGGTCGTTTCCAGAGCTATATACCCACGTCCCGCTGCTTTGGGTGAATCCTCCGTACATGGCCCATGTCGACGGAATGAACTGCGAAGGACCCATGGCCCCTCCCCAACCAACTCGTTCGCCACCTTGGTAGATAGGACAAGACACTTTACGTGAGTAAGCATCAAATCCAAGAGTAGATGCAAGTACCTTAAAGATTGGTTCGTCACGTGTCGGGTGCATCACTGGCTTACTACTACTTTGGTCGGTGAATAGACAGCTGCCGAGATTTTGCCCGATGTTGGTTTCTTGTTCGAGAATCGCCAAGATGGTCGAGGCCGGAACGCCCGTCACACCGCCGGCATATTTAGCCAAACGCACAGCTTCAGGGAACGGAATCGCTCCACCCCCTCCAAGAAGTTGAAAAAGAGCATTACGGAGCTGCGCCGCTGTTCGCTGTTGTGATTCTAGGAGCGATTGATACTGACTCTCTTCTCCTTTGGTGATAGTGAGGATCTCTTCCTTTTCACCTTCCTTGTACTTAGCCCGTTCGTGTTCTAGCTCTTGGATACGTTTCATTTCTCCTTCGGTTTCTTGTTTGCCCTCGAGTTGGCCTTTTTGGTCGGCGGTATCGCCTTTGATGTTATGTAAAATATCGAGTGATTCACCAAGGGATTTTTTAAGGTCTTGAAAGGTGGCTATCTCACTAAAGAAATCCGAAAAATTCTTTTTACTTAGCATCACCTCCACGAGCGAGTAGTCGTCCACCACTGCCGACTTCCGCACCAGGTCAGCCAGTGAGTCCTTCTGCTTAGCCATGCGCTCCTCGAGAATCGAAAGGACGATTTCTTTTTCACCGATTTGGTCGGAGAGTTGTTCGATGGCGAGTGAGCGCGCTTGAATACCAAGATTGATTTGTTTTACCTCGCCTTCAATAATTGAAAGGTCGCGCTCAAGCGAACGACGCTCGCCGCGCTTACCATCTACCAACTGCTGCTGGGCAGCGATTTGTACTTCTACTTTTTGTAGTTCTGCCTCGAGCCGGGCGCGGCGATCGGCGTCGGCCTCAGCCTGTACGGTAGGAACATACGGCACTAAAAAACTGAGACACAGTAAAACGGCAAACAATCTTCTAATCATGTCCCTATTATAACAAAAACCGGTCATTCTTAAAAACGAGTTTTCCTAACTCTGTGAAAAATACTTGCTTTAGGCTGCTATAATATTGCACATATGTCACACCAATACGATTTTGTTGCCATCGGCGACATCCTGATGGACGCTTTTATTGAACTTAACAAGGACCAAGCAGATGTCTCTATTGACCTCGATACCGGACGTAAAACTCTTCATATGCCTTTTGGCGGCAAGATTCCCTATAATAATGTGGTGGTAGTACCGGCCGTCGGTAACTCACCAAACGCCGCTGTGGCTGCTCACCGTCTAGGGCTTGAGACAGCGCTCGTCACCAATATTGGACAAGATAAGTTCGGCAAAGAGTGTCTTGAAGCGCTTAGGCAAGAAGGAATTGCGACTGATTTTGTGAAGCAACATGAGGGTAAGCGTACCAACTATCACTATGTACTTCGCTACGGAGCCGAACGAACAATTCTCATTGAGCATGAAACTTATCCATACTCTCTACCTGACTTCCCTGTCCCTCCTAAGTATCTCTACTTCTCATCAGTCGGCGAACACGGAATTGCCTTCCATCACGAGATTGCTAAGTACGTGGCGGAATACAAGGAGACAAAGCTTGTCTTCCAACCCGGCACTTTCCAAATCAAGCTTGGTGTCGAAGCCCTCAAAGACCTGTACGAGAACACTGAAATCTTTTTCTGTAACCTAGAAGAAGCGCAGGAGATCTTGAAAGTAACCGAGCGTCACGTACCGACCCTTATCCGTGGACTGCGGGCGCTTGGACCAAAGACTCCTGTCGTCACCGACGGACCAAATGGCGCGTACGTTATCGATGCTGACGATCAAGCCTGGCACATGCCGATGTACCCAGATCCAGCCGACCCCGTCGACCGTACTGGCGCTGGTGACTCCTTCTCCGCCACCTTTACCGCCGCTATCATTCTAGGCTTCAGTCCAGACGTAGCTCTCGCCTGGGGACCCATCAACTCCATGTCGGTAGTGCAGTACGTCGGAGCTCAAGCCGGCCTCCTCTCCCGCGAAAAACTCGAAGAGTATCTAAAGAACCGTCCAGCAGAATACGTCGCATCAAAAATTTCTTAATAACCTAATCTAACTATAGTATTGTTAACAGTACTATAGAAAAACGCCGCCCGAGGGGCGGCGTTTTCTAGATTAACCCCTCTGACTTTAAAAACGTCTTTGTGCATTCTCCTTTATCTTCCACCTTCTGCGCACTTACGAGGTCGTACAATTCTTGCGGAGTCACTAGACGCTCTTCGACATACTCTTCTGGATTAAATGAAATTTCTCCTACATAAGAGACGACCTCGTAATCTGTCATTGAAAGAAAAATCTTCTCCTTCTCAACAACGCCGGATTCTCCAAATGAGGTTGGCGCTAGCGTCAAGCTCTCCAAGCCAAGCTTCCTTTGCGCGAGACGATTCGCAGCCTCCGCGACACTTTCCCCTTCCTCGATGTAGGTTGACGGTATTGACCACAATCCCTGATAGACATTCTTAGTCATCGAGCGCTTAAAAGCTCGTACCTTATCCCCCTCCCGAAACACCAGCGCCAAAGCTTCTCTTAGCTCTTTTTCTTTCATGGTATTTAAGTATAGCAAAAATCGCCGGCCTTGGCCGGCGATTTAGTTTTCTGATCAAACGAGCTTCTTGGCGGCGGCCACTATAGCGGGGATGTCCATGCCGTAGTGGGCGATGAGTTCTTCGGGGTCGCCGGTTTGGCCGAAGGTGTCGCGGAGGCCAATCATGGCAATCTTTTTTGGGTTGGTCTCGCTGAGGTATTCTGCGACGGCGCCGCCTAGTCCACCAGCGACTTGGTGTTCTTCGACAGTGACTAGTACGTCGTGTTCGGCCGCAAATTTTGCTAAAGCTTCAGTATCTAGTGGTTTGATGGTGGCCAGGTGAAGGACCGAGGCACCAATTCCCTCTTTTTGCAGTTCCTCGGCGGCCATAAGGGCGTTGTAAAGAAGCAGTCCAGTGACAACGATACCGACTTTCTTTTGCAGTGATTCATCGCGCGAATACATCCGCACGGCTTTGCCGATTTCAAACGGAGTGTCGGGTGTGGTCACTACTGGAGTATCACTACGGCCAAGGCGGAAATAGATTGGCCCTTTATGTAAAGCAGCTGCGAGGGTGGCCTTGCGCGCCTCATGTACATCAGCGGGCGCAATCACAATCATGTTTGGCATGGCGCGCATAATGGCGATGTCTTCGGTCATCTGGTGGGTCGCGCCGTCGGGACCAACCGAAACACCCGCGTGTGAACCCACTATTTTTACATTGCTATTATTGTAGGCAATGGTAGTACGAATCTGTTCCCAGTTTCGTCCAGGCGAAAAAGTAGCGTAGGAAGCAATGAAGGGAATCTTCCCCATGGCGGACATGCCGGCGCCGACTGACGCCATGTTTTGTTCGGCAATACCAATCTGGATGAAGCGCTTCGGGAAGGCTTTGGCAAACGCATCGGTCTTGGTGGATTCGGTCAGGTCACAACAAAGTGCCACCACATTCTCGTCGCGCTTCCCTGCTTCAAGCAAGCCTTCGCCGAAGCCATTACGAGAGGCTACTTTGTCTGGCTTGTTTCCGTCTTTAATATTTGGTTGTAAGTGTGGTGCAAACATAATTTTTAAATACCGTCTTATGCGTGGTCTTGCGATTCAATCATGCCGGCTAAGGTGCGTAGTTTTTGGAGTGCGACTTCCGCTTGCTTGTCGCGCGGGACGCGGTCTTCTGGGCCTTTCCCGGGTGGATTACCGTGCCAACGGAAATCACGTTCAAACACATCGACGCCCTTAGCAGCGATGGTATGAGCGATAATTACTGATGGTTGTCCGTAAACGGACTGCGCCTTACCGATAGCGTCATTCATGGCACGCATGTTGTGACCGTCGACTGACTGCACGTCAAAACCAAATGATTCCCACTTTTCCGCTAGTGGTTCCAGTGGCATCACGTCCTTGGTATAGCCGTCAATCTGAATACCGTTACGGTCGATAATCACAATCAGATTGTTCAATTTCTCCTTACCGGCCAACATCGCAGCTTCCCAGATTTGACCTTCGTCGAGTTCCCCATCGCCACACAAACAATAAAAATATTTTGATGAATATGGATTATTCATTCGTTCAGCCAATACCATTCCCACTGCTTGTGAGAGTCCCGAACCAAGTGGTCCTGAGCTGGTCTCAAGACCTGGAAGCGACTCCCGGTGAGGATGTCCTTGGAGCCGTGAGCCGAACTTACGCAAAGTCAAAAGCTCTTCCACCGGAAAGTAACCGGCGTGTGCCATGGTGGCATATAGGACTGGACAGATGTGACCGTTAGAAAGAATCAGTCTATCCCGCTCGTCCCAATTTGGATCTTTAGGATCGTGCTTCATTACCGCAAAATACAAGAGGGTAAAAATATCAGCCATGCCCAGTGGGCCAGCAGTATGACCGCTACCAGCTACGGTGAGCATCTCTATAATGCTCTGTCTAATATGATTCGCCGTCAGTTCAAGCGAACTCACTTCATGTGGTGTAAGGTACTTCATAATCGTTTCCTATTATAACAGCATGAGATGAATATGCATTACGCTTCATTCACAACCGCACACAATTCGTGATATGCAGCTTCAGGGTCTGCTTGCTTCACAATAGCCGAGCCTACGATCAATCTATCGACTCCGGCCTTAGCTAGCCTTGCAATCGTTTCTTTGTTTACTGAACCATCGACACTAATTGGAAGATGCGGAAATTCGCTGCGAATGGTTTTTATTTTATCAAAAGTGCTTTCGTCAAATGGTTGTCCTTGTGAACCAATGGTGTGGATACCCATTATCTGTACGTAGTCGGCATGTGCTGCGTACGGAAATAAAGCATCAACCGTGGTATTACCATGAAAGCTCACACCCACCGTGACCGCGGTATCAACATGCTCGACAAAATCAATGAATGAGGCGAGGTCGACAGTCTCAATATGAAATACGAGCATGTCTGCGCCAGCTTTTATCCATTCCTTAGCCGCCCCAATTGGGTTTTGTACCATCAAGTCAACTTCCAGTGTGTATTTGTCAGTATGCGGCTTTACCGCCATGGCTTCGCCTAATGGTTCAAACGGCCAGCAAGCAGACTCCACGAACTTCCCATCAACTAAATCAAGGTGGAACTCATGCGAAAAAGCTAGCGCTTTTGTCATCGCCACTACTTCAGCTGCATCTTTTGGAATCACTGCGGGCACGATGGGAATACGAGACATAAGTTAGATGGTCTTAGTGATGCGTTCGATTTTTTTGTTGCGCCGGGCGTACTTTTCTTCAGAGAGCGGACTTTCATTTAACCACAGTTCAACCGCGCGTACGGCTGCTTCTGCATCGACAAAGCGTGCCCCAATCGAGAGTACGTTCGCGTCATTATGTTGACGTGAGAGCGCTACGATTTCTTCATCTCCACCGTAGTACACAGTGGCGCGCACCTGCGGGTAGCGGTTGGCTACCATCGCTTCGCCCTGCCCCGAACCACCAAAAATAATCGCACGACTACCAGCGGGATCTTTACTCACAGCAGATGCCGCCACACTAATGAAATCAGGAAAGTCATCTTGCTCATCAAGATGCAGTGCGCCATGGTCTACCACAGTGTAGCCTTGTTCCTTAAGCCACACCTTAACCTCATTCTTACGATCAAAACCAGCGTGATCGGTAGCGAGGTGGATGGTGGGACGATTACTCATGTTACTTAAGAGCGCGGCCGGCAGCAGCGACGTGTTCGACGAGGGTTTGGGTGTAGCTGGTTTCGTTGTCGTACCAGGCGAACACCTTTACGAGGTTGCCGCCGACAACGCGGGTAAACGACAAGTCAGCAATAGAACCGATTCGTGAACCGATAATGTCTGAAGACACGAGTGGTTCGTCTGTGGCAGTGAAAATATTTTTCCAGCGTGGATCTTGTGCCGCTTTAATAAGCGCACCATTTACTTCTTCTACAGTAGTGTCACGAGAAGAGACAAACGTTACATCAACTAGTGAGCCAACCGGCACTGGTACGCGGATAGCGATACCGTCAAATTTTCCTGCTAATTCGGGATGGGCTTTGGTGGTGGCTTTGGCTGCGCCAGTTGAGGACGGGATGATGTTTAGGGCGGCGGCGCGGCCGTCACGAAACTCTTTTTTACTAGGGCCGTCAACTAATGTCTGCGACGCGGTGTACGCGTGGGTAGTGTTCAGAAGAGCCTTTTCCATACCGACGGCTTCTTTCAAAATAGCGACGAGTGGACTAACGGCGTTAGTCGTACACGAAGCGTTTGAAGTAATCTGACAGATTGTGAGTTTATCTTCGTTTACTCCCATAAGGACCGTCGCACCAGTCACGCCGGCATCAGAAGGATTATCGCTGACAGGGGCTGAGATAACGACTTTTTTAGCGCCGGCTTCCAGGTGCTTCTTGGCGCCAACGTAAGTTGTGAAGAAGCCGGTTGATTCCATCACCACGTCGATATTGAGACTACCCCACGGCAAAGCAGATGGTTCTTTTTCTTGGCAGAAAGTAATCTTCTTACCATCTACAACAAGGTCTTTGCCGTCGACCTTTACTTCAAAGGGACTGCGCCCATAGACGGAGTCATAGGTAAGTAGATAGGCTAGGTTTTCAATACTACCTAAATCGTTTACCGCGACGATTTCGATATCGGGATGCTCAAATGCTAGACGAAAGAAAGTTCGTCCGATTCTGCCAAAACCATTAATTGCTATTCGTGCCATAAAAATATAAAAACT
>JAYTZG010000063.1:0-7506 GCA_043742005.1 Minisyncoccota bacterium
CTTCCCCGCCCCCGGCTCCCCCGTAAGAAAAACATTCGCCCCAGTTTTCAGAATATCCAGCGCCCGCTCTTGTGTCATGCCGGTAAGAATAACACATCAATGGAATAGCTTGACACATTTGTTTTTTACTATATTTTTGAATAAGTGTTGTAAGGGAGACCCAAAATAGAATTCAATGAATTGGAATCACGTAAGGCGACTATCCTACGAGGTGTCAGAAACGGATATAAAAGTGGTTTCCAAAACGGATTCCTGTATGGAATGATCACAGGAATGGGATAGTGATATTTTTTATGATCGTCTATCGTCTTTCCCAGACCTAACCATATTCCCGCACCCGCGAACGAATCGGAAAACCCGACTTCGTGCGCGGGTTTTCTGTTCTTTGACTTGTAGCTACATTGTTGGTAAAAATGATTAGCTTTATTTGTTCTTTGGAGGAAATCATGCGCAACAAGCAAATTAGTATCTTAATCGCACTTTTAGTTGCAAACTTGCTCTCCACTTTTAAACCAAGTACTCCTGTCGCAGGTCAGAGACCGAACAACGGACATCCTCGCAGTGTAAAACGAGCACCGCGCAAGCAAGATCCAAAAGGACGCCGGCGTTAACTGCGCGAATCCAAAATCCCGAGTGTATCAACCTCGGGATTTTTTATATGTGGAAAGTTTTTAGAAGCTGCGGATTAAAAAAGATGTATACTTATTGTATGACTAAAAGTTCTTCGGGGGTTGTTATTGGTACCAAAATAAAAGTAGCGCCAGCAAAAAAAGCGCCGCGTAAAATTGCGCTCAAAAAAACTGGTAAAGCGCCTTTGGCGATGACTGCCCGTAAGATTCAAACGACTAATACCGGTATCAAGCGCAATCCGCTCGGTCACCTCCTGATGGAAAAAATGCTCCGCGAAGCCGGCTTCCATGGTGAGGTGTCGAGCAAGAAGGGACTCCTTGATACATACAGTACGGACGAAAGTATTTTTTCTATTCGACCGCAAGTCGTCATTAGACCTAAACACAAAGCAGACGTTGAAGTTGTAGTAAAAGTAATCGCAAGGGAGACTAAACGCTTTTCTTCTCTCTCTCTCACTCCCCGGGCGGCTGGTACTGGTCTTAGTGGTGGCTCTCTCACAGACTCTATCGTCATTGATATGACCGACCTCGATAAGATGGGGACAGTGACTGTAAAGAAGGATAAGATTACCTTCACTTGTGAACCTGGCCTGATGTGGAAGGAGATGGAAAAGACCCTAGCTAAGTACGACGCTTACTTACCACCATATACCTCATCAAAAGATATCTGTACCATTGGTGGTGCTGTAGCAAATAACGCCGCCGGTCCTGATTCACTACGGTACGGACACTGTGCTGACTGGGTTGAATCACTTGATGTGGTACTCAAAGATGGTAAAACATACACGGTTAAACAACTGACTCTTAAAGAGTTTCAATCCCTGATTAAGCAAAAGCATGAGTACGCTCGCATTGCTCAAGAGGTGTACGAACTTATTGTAAAAAACGAAGCAGAAATCAAGCGTAACAAACCAAAGACGAAGAAGAACTCTTCTGGTTACCCCCTCTGGAATGTCATGCCTGAAGGTGTGGCAGCTTTTAAAAAGGGCAAAGGGGTATTTGACTTGACCCGTTTAGTTTCGGGCAGCCAAGGCACCATTGGTATCATTACCAACATCACCATGCGCGCACTCCCCATCCAAAAGAACACTACTATGCTCGTGGTGCCTATCTTTGATCTCAATGAAGCAGCTGAGTGTATGACCAATGCGCTCAAGTACAACCCCATCAATATTGAAATCTTCGACGCTCTTACCTTTGATATGGCGCTTTCAAACCCGGACTTTTTCAAGACTCGTCTTTCAGGCCTTACCTACTACCGCGTCATGCTCTCGATGTACACTACCTACCACGTTCGTTTTGCTCGAAAGATTCCGGAATTCACGGCCATCATTACGCTCGACGAAGAGACAGTAAGTCAAACTCCAGTGGCTGATATCGTAAAACACATTGGTAGTAGGAATGTAAAGGCGCGAGTAGTGCCGAGTCCAATTGAGCAAGAGATGTATCTCCAAATCCGTCGCGCCAGCTACACTCTCTCAAAGTTCATCGACAAGAATAAGCGACCGGCAGCCTTTCTTGAAGATATGACGGTTCCACCTGAAAACCTTGGGAAGTTCTTTGTGCAAATCAAGCGACTCATGAAAGAATTTAATGTGACTTCAGCCATCCATGGTCACGGTGGAAATGGACACTTCCACTTCTACCCTCTCCTTGATTTTACCAACAAAACTACACCGGCCTTGGTAGAAAAGATGGCGAATGCCTTCTACGAAACTGCGGTGAAATTTAAAGGCAACATCTGTGGTGAACACAATGACGGTATTATTCGCACTCCATTCCTCCACCTCATGTACACCAAGAAGATGCTTGAACTCTTTAAGGTAACTGAGCATATCTTTGACCCTGAAGATATCTTCAATCCCGGCAAGAAAGTAAATCCCCGCTTCGATATCCGTCACAATATTAGGCATACGAATTAGATAAATAAAAAAGCCGCGAGCTCTGCTCGCGGCTTTCTTCTAGCCTTCGATTTTTTCGATCACTTCGGCGACAGGTTCTGCGAGGTACAATTCAACCACTTTGGCATAGCCGGCTTTGTTTAAGTGAATACCGTCAGAAAGTTTGTTTTCTTGCTTGAGAAATACTTCAGCGGTGAGAAATGGTAGCAAGATTATATTTTGTGAAGCAGCGATATCTTCGTACATAGCGTCAAAGGCACGTTTGTAACTCAGGCCGGCATTTAGTGTCGACTGCATCTGCAGCAGCATCACAACTGGTGGATTTTCTCCCCCTTTAAGGGTCGTCACAGTTTCCAAAATATTTTTCTTTGTCTCTTCTATCGGCAACGCTCGCAGAGCATCATTACCGCCGATGCCAAGCAGGACAATGTCCGGTTTTTGCGAGCGAATAAAGGCCGCTCGCTCCAGATTGCCCTTGGTTGTTTCGCCACTGACGCCAGAGTTAATTACAATGACGTTTAAATCTTTGGCGATAAGCGCTTTTTCTAATTGCGCTGGGTAGCTTTCACTGACTGGCAAACCGTAGCCTGCCGTCAGGCTATCACCAAACGCGATGATAGTAGCGCCGCCTACTGCAGATTCTCTTTTGGAAATGTCATTCAGTGCAGATTGGTTATCATCTCGCACAAACATGAAGTATGCAGCCATAGACAGCGCCACGATACCAAGACCAATACTAAGAATTTTCACCATATGAGAGTAATTCACGAAGCGGCATTGTATCAGATTTAAATAAGTACAATCCAATCGCTCCAACTAATAATACAATGAGTCCCAGGCCAGCCACTAGCTGTACATCAAACAAAGTCACACTCCCGAGCTTAAAGAAGTATTGACTAATCAAGTAAGCTGCGATAACGCTCACCACATACGCCAGTACCGATGCGACCAGTGTGAGCGAAATCGTTTCTGCAATGTATTGCTTAAGAACAAATTGTTTTGTTGCACCAATCGCGCGCAACCTTCCTCCTTCTCGCCTGCGTGCAGCGTAGGAAGACACGACGAGAGTAGCAATAAGTAATGTCGCGATGAGAAGTGGCGGCAGTGTAACAACAAGCACAAGTATCATGAGCGTACTTACAATCTGTACAATCAGCGGGCCAATTGCTTGGGTTTCAAGCACTGATACATTCGGAGCGTTTGTGGCGAGGTAGCGACCAAGCTCTCCTTGTTTAGTATCATCATAATATGAATAGCCAAAGTACACAGACGGAAACTTTTCCAAGTCGCTTGGTGCCAGCACGAAGTAGAAGAACGGTAAGCCGGAACGTGAATCGGTAGAACGAAGACTCGTGACTCTCCCTGATACCTCAAACCCTTGGACGGAAAATACGAGGGTAGACCCAAGTGAGATATTCGCTCGCTTGGCGAAATCTTCATCGACCGAAATCTCTCCCGGAGCACCGTTACTCCAGGTACCATCAGTAATCTGTTCGCTTGAGAGCAAGGTATCGCGGGCAGTGAGATTAAACTCCCGACCAAGCTCCCTATCAACGGTACTATCGGGATTTGAAAGTTCGTCTTGAATCCGCACCTCATCAATCGCCACAATTCGTGCTCCAACATTAGAGAACAGTTCAATATCAGAAAATTGCTGCGTCAGGGTATCTTTTTGCGACGGTTGTACGTCTAGAATGTATGTCGTTGGAACAGTGCGAGAGAGATCTTCTTGCAGGTAGCGCTCAAGCGAGATTTGTAGAAGCGCGAGGGTTGAGAGCGCCGTAAGTGCCACAAACAGTGACGCGAACGACACTATCCCAAGCAGTCCATCAGCATTTTTCTGACTCACGATACTCCGCAAGAAAAACGGAAATCGCTGGCGGTTTCTATACACGACCCGAAGCACCACGGAGAATAATCCCGCCACTACCACGTACGCGAGTGTGATACCCGCAATAATGAGAAATCCATCGATAATATCGCCAAGTAAAAAGGCTGCGAGTATCACCAGTGGCACCAGAGTGGACATCGTAATAAGTGTAAGAGAACGGAGTGAGAACGCTTTCTTAGAATTATCATCGCCGCCAATCAAGATTTGTTTTGGATTAAGTGCCAGTGTCCGTCTAACAGCTGGCACAAACGAGGCAATCGCGATAGTAAGAATAAGTCCAACACACAGGAGTCCGTACAGATAGAAGTTAGGTGATGGAAGTGGAATTCCATAAGTCGTATTTATATATGAAGTGAGGAATTTAAAGAGACCGATTCCGATTAAAGAACCGATGATACTAGCTCCAATCACAACGTACAGAAAGGCCGTACCAAGTAGGGCCACCAAACGATTTTTGGTCAGACCCAGCGCGAGCAAGATAGCCAAGCTCTTTCGCTCGACCGTTACCAAATACAAGGTACTCGCATACACATTCACGGCTGCCAAAACAGCCGTAATCAGTACCGCCACTATCAAGAAGTCCGTAACAATCTGCACACCCTGTTGCAAGCCAGTACGATTCTCTCCGGCAATATCAACATCAATTAAACCAACTGACTGGTCTTCAAGTTCACCCAAAGTTTCGATATTCTGAGCACTTAGACCATCAAGCTTTGCGGCATATTGGTACTCAAGTCGAAGCAGATTTGGGTCTACGCCTGCACTTTGGAAACCCGCGTCACTCATGATGACTTTTGGCAAGAATTGAAAGCCTGATAAAAGCGCGGCTGGTTCAGCACCAACAATCCCAGCCACCACAAACTCCTTCGTTCCAAACGAAACAGTATCGCCCTTCCCTACCTGTAGACGCTCGGCGCCAGCAGCGTCAAGATATATCTCGCTATCACCTACACCCTCAAAGGTTCCTTCAGTGAGTGTCACCGCACCATACAAGGGATAGGTATCATCAACAACCTTAATAGAAAACGGTGCTGTGATATCGCGGGCTTTAAGCGTCGCTGAAAACGACAGTTGGTTAGACTGCTCAGTTGGTGTGACGCCCGCTGACCGCCAAAAGGCATCAGTATCAATCGGGACGGTGCTCTCCAAGACCACGTCGCCTCCAAGCAGCTCCCTCGCCTGACTATCCAAAAACAACGTGCTGGAGCTAGAAAGCAGCAGAATCAAAATCATCACAATCGCTGTGATAGAAAGTGAAAGGAACGGCAAAACAAAACGCCGCCACTCCCGGCGCACAAGGCGGAGACTATAGGAAATAATGAGCTTACTTCCGCTCATGTAGGGTTTGATTTTTTATTTCAAAGACTCGATCCATTCGACTGGCGATAGTCTCATCGTGGGTGATCACCACCAACGTAGCGTCACGTTTTGTGACAGCGTCAAGCAAGAGTGTCATCACTCGCTCGCCGGTCGAGCGATCAAGACTTCCAGTTGGTTCATCAGCCAGCAAGAGTGCCGGTGAATGAATGAGAGCTCGCGCGATAGCGACACGTTGTTTTTCTCCTCCGGAGAGCGTGTACGGGAGCGCATCAGCTCGGGCTGATAGACCAACTTCCCCGAGCATTTGTTCTACAACCCCTCCTTCGACCTTCCTTCCCCCAATCTCTAGTGGAGCAGCAATGTTTTCTGAAACAGAAAAAGGCGAGATAAGTTCAAAGGATTGAAAAATGAAACCAATTTTCTTATTTCGAAATTGCGCTTTGTCTTTCTCACTCATACTCTTCACATTTTGCTCATTAATAAAAATATCTCCATGAGTTGGAGTGTCGAGTAGTCCAATGAGTGAAAGTAGTGTCGACTTACCTGAGCCAGATGGGCCTATAATAGCCACGGTTTCCCCTGGCATGATTTGAGCAGAAACATTGTCTAAAATAACAATCTCGCCCTGGTCGGTCATAAAGCGCTTTCCTACGTCCGTCATTCTTAAAATAGGCTGATTTTCCATGGTATTGAGTGTATCACAACTAGATATTATGCACTTTGATACGCACCCTACGCACAAAACTTGCAGACAGGTCAAAGTGGTGGTGATAAAATATAGCTAGATTGTACAGTAGGGATTCTTATATATTTAAGACGTAACTTGCTCTATGCAAAATAAACTCATCGCCGAAGCTTTAGGAACTTTCACGCTGTCACTGGCTGTGCTCACTTCCATACAAATGGGTGGAGCGATGGTCGCAACACCAGTTCTCGCCGGACTAGTTCTCGCTCTGTTTGTTTACACTATCGGAAGTAAATCTGGTAGTCACATCAACCCTGCCGTCACTCTAGGCCTCTGGTCAATTAACAAAATTAAAACCAATGACGCGGTCGCTTACATCGTGGCACAGGTCCTCGGAGCTCTAGTAGCTTTTGGTGTCGCCTCTACCTTGATGGACAGCGCACCTACTCTTGGCATGGCCCCTGAATCAATGTCGATCTTCGTCGCTGAACTTATCGGTGCCCTACTCTTTGGCTTCGGTATTGCCGCTGTCGTCTACGGCAAAGTGCGTGACGACATGTCAGGTATGGTTATCGGTGGTTCACTCCTACTTGGTATCATGCTCGCCGCTGGCCTCGGATCAGCCGGCATCCTAAACCCAGCCGTAGCTGTAGCCCTTGGTTCCCTCAACCTAAGCTACGCCCTCGGTTCAATCGTCGGTGCCGTCCTAGGAATGAATCTCTACAAACGTATCATCGCGTAAGCACGTGACCCAAAGGGGGCGGCACTGCAGTGCCGCCCCCTTTGTCTTTTACCTAAAAAATTGCTATAAATATCCCACTCAAATTCGCAAGAATTTGAGTACGGCTCTATCGTCTAAACGGCTATTGGAATGAAAAGTGATTAGTTTCACTTTTCATCCGGTTGCGCTCCAGCGCAAATTGCCGATATTCATGAGGCAATAGGAAAATTCTCATTCAGAATGAGAGAAGTAGAAACAAAAAGCGACCCATACCACAAAAACACAAAGGCTCTATCGTCTAACGGCTAGGACACAAGATTCTCATTCTTGTAATCGGGGTTCGATTCCCCGTAGAGTCA
>JAYTZG010000064.1:0-3128 GCA_043742005.1 Minisyncoccota bacterium
ACCTTATAGGTAATTAACAGCTTCTAGCGACACACGTTTAACCCTGCTCTCACGGACAATGGCCACGAGTAATAGTTGAGCAGACGCGTGTCGTCGGAATTAAACATAATAAAGTATGGAAACTACGACTGTAGCTTCAGGAATCATGTCCCACTTTGTGGCGCAGACTCCAGAACCATTAAAAGAAGGTCAAATCGTTGAAGGCGTTGTCTCAGCAGTTGGCCGTGCTCGCGTGTACATTGATATCCTTCCCCACGGAACCGGTATCATCTACGGCCGCGAATACATGAACGCTCGCGATATCTTGCGCAAAGTATCACCAGGCGACACTATCGCTTCAAAGGTGGTTATGGCCGAAAACGAAGACGGCTACATCGAACTTTCTCTCAAGGAAGCTCGCCAAGCTCTCATCTGGTCAGATGCTGAAGAAGCAGTCAAGAAGGGTACTGTCATGAGTCTTGAGATCAAGGATGCCAACAAGGGCGGACTTATCATCGAATGGCAAGGTATCCAAGGCTTCCTTCCAGCTTCACAACTCTCATCAGAAAACTACCCACGTGTAAGTGACGGCGACAAGGACAAAATCCTCACTGCGCTCAACGACCTCGTTGGTAAGCACCTGTCAGTTGTGATGATCACAGCGGACCAAAAGGAACACAAACTTATCTTCTCAGAAAAGAGTCTTCACGAAAAAGAAGAAAAGGGTGAAAAGATGACTCGTTACGAAGTCGGTTCAGTAGTAAAGGGTGAAGTCACTGGCGCTGTTGACTTCGGAGTCTTTGTTAAGCTTGAGCCAGGTCTTGAAGGTCTTGTTCACATTTCAGAAATCGACTGGGGTCTAGTGGAAGACACCAAGAGTATGTTCAAGGTTGGCGATATGGTTGATGTAAAGGTTATCGAAGTCAAAGACGACAAGATTTCTCTCTCCATCAAGCAACTCCGCGAAAACCCATGGCAATCAGCTGGTAAGAAGTTCGAAAAGGGACAAATCGTTGACGCTGTTGTTATCAAATACAACAAGCACGGCGCACTAGCCTCTATCGAGGAAGGTGTCGCTGGTCTCGTTCACGTCTCAGAATTCGAAACTGAAGAAAAGCTCAAAGCTGGTCTCTCACTAGGAAGTGTCTACAAGTTCAAGATCACTCTCTTTGAACCAAACGATCAGAAGATGACATTGTCATTCAAGGAAGCAAACGAAGTAAAGTAATCTCTGCCTAAGGCACAAAAAAACCCGCTCATAAGAGCGGGGTTTTTTGTGCGTTCTTAGTTTTAATTTCCCTCTTCAAAATCATTAAGTATTTTTAAAAATGCGTCCTGTGTCTTTTTTGATATTTGCTTATGCTCAAGTAATCGAATTTTTCCCTTGTTTTTTATAATTTCTTTCACTTCACCAAAATAGAAACCGTCAGCGCTTGAGAGAAATAAACACGAAGGATTCCAATTCTTACTCATTCTTTTAGCAACGTCTAAAATATTTTTTGCGATAAAGGTTCGCATGTATTTGACTTCAATTAAATGCACCTGTTTCGTCTTTCGGTTTATGACAGCAAAATCCGGAGCAGTTCTCAAGGTTTCTACCATTTCATTACGAACTCCTTTTTCACCTTGTTGAACCAGCTCTGGAATAATTCTTTCATATCCAAAATCCAAAACTGTAAACTCACCGGTAGAGCGCAACATTTGAGCAAATACCGTCTCAGCAATTTTCCCTTTAACCAAGTTCTTAGCAAATGTAATATCATTCATAAACCAATAGTAACATTCTTATAAAGACAGGGAATGGATGTTTTCAAGAAGTAGCCGTGGTGTTTGGGGAGACATTGCGCAGGAACATAAAAACAGTGACGCGCGCGTCACTGTTTTTCTGTTCCGAGCATAGCGGCAATTTTCGTGGGGAAAATTGAACGCGTGTCGAACAGAGCACTGCGGCTACTTCTCAACGCGCGTTAGTTAAACCTATTCATCGCGATTTCTAGGCCGCTTTGGAGGATGGTTTGGAGCGCGCCGAAGGCGCGCTCTTTTACTTCTTTTAGCTGAGTCTCCTCTTTGGTGGTGAATGGTTTTAGGACAAACCGTTCGAGTGGACCACCGCCTTTGGGACGTTTTACTTCTCCGGTCCAAAAGCTTCGTGGCGCGATGCCGATACGGATGCGGATGAAGTCTTTGGTACCGAGTTTTTCAATTAATGACTTGATGCCATTATTGCCGCCATCGCCTCGCCCTCTCCCGAGCTTGATTTCACCGAGCGGCAGGTCGATATCGTCGTGAACCACAATCAAATTCCCTACTTCAGCTTTTGGGACGAATTTCACTGCCGCACTGCCGGAGTTATTCATATATGTATCAGGGTAGAGTAGACGCACCGGCGTACCGACAATCACCCCTTCGGTCACTCTTCCACTCATAGCCTTGTCACCAATGAGTTCCGGCAACTTCGCCTTTTCTCGGATATAGTCCCCCCCCAACCACCCGACATTGTGTCGCGTGTTTTGATATTTCTCCCCGTGATTTCCGAGCCCAACTATGTAGAACATACCAACATATTACACCAATACGAACCGTCGCACACTTGTCACCCTTTACCTTTCTCTCTTTCGTTTTATTGCGGCACGACCAAGTCGTGCCGCAATTTTGGAAAAGTTTGTGTTCAAAATTTTATGCAGGTATAATGCTTGCAACTTAGAGCGTTATGCAATTTTTTTCACACAAAAAACCTACTTTGGAAGCTACTGATGAAATGCTTGCACAAGATACTGAACACCCGCTGACAGAAATCGTTCGTTTTGCCATTATCGCTATTTTGATTGTCGTGCCAGTGAGGATGTTTATCGCGCAGCCATTTATTGTGTCAGGTGCTTCAATGGAAACCACCTTCCATACCGGCGAATACCTCATCGTGGACCAGCTGAGCTACCACATGCACCACCCTAAGCGTGGTGAGGTAATTATCTTTCGCTACCCACGTGATCCGTCAAAGTTCTTTATCAAGCGTATTATTGGCGAGCCAGGCGATACTGTTACTATCGAAAATGGCAAAGTAATGATCTCGAATGAAGCCAATCCTGACGGATTCACCCTCGAAGAGCCTTATGCTGAGACCATGCCGCCTGCGCCAAAAATGACTGAAA
>JAYTZG010000065.1:0-3101 GCA_043742005.1 Minisyncoccota bacterium
CATCACGAGCAGCGACAGCGATCCCTGATTCGGTAGACATTGAGACGAGGTTCATGCGACGCATTTGACGACGAACTTCACGAGCTACCTTTTCACGGATGTAGTAGAGCTTGGCTCGACGTACTTTGGCACGCTTCACAATCTCGAGCTGGTCAATGAGTGGTGAGTAGAGGGGGTAGATTTTTTCTACACCAACACCACTTGATACCTTGCGGACAGTGAAAGTAGCACCTGGTTCATCACCGTGCTTACGCGCTAGTACGAGTCCCTCAAAAATCTGGATACGAGTCTTGCCCTTATCTTGAATCTTCTGGTGAACACGAACAGTGTCGCCGGCTCGCAAACCAAGCGCTTTTCGATCCTCCATATTTACTGGTGACACAGTCACCCCTTCCATTGCTGCTTTCATAATAATAATTTAATCAATAGGTCCTTTAAACGTGCCACAATCTACCACAAACCCTTAGAATCCGCAATATCTTTGGCTAGACGTGTATTATCCTTTCTTATTCCCCGTCTTCGGCAATCCGTTCGGCGGCCTCCTCAAAACTCTGGGGTACTGGAGCGATGAAGCGCTCTCGCTGTCCGTTTGGCAGCGTGAGTTCTAACATATGTGCGTGCAGCGCCATGCGCGACATAGCTAAGTTGTTGGAGCCTGGAATTACGTGCGTCGCGTAAAGCTCGTCTTGCACAATCGGCCTATCGATGGCTCGCATATGGACACGGAGCTGATGTGTGCGGCCGGTCTTAGGAGTTAGTTTGAGGTATGAAAATGGCTCGTCGTTGTATTCTCCCATGCCAATTCGCTCGAAATCCGTAACCGCTTCCCGCATCATACCTTTGGCTCCTTTCATCGCCGAACGTAGCCGGTGATCCTTGCTGCTACGGCCAATCGGGCGATTGATGGTTCCCCACCGGTCATGAATCCGACCGTACACAAAGGCACGATATTCTTTCAACACTAGGCGGTCCTTGAATTGCTGCTTCAAAAACTCGTAGGCGGCCTGGGTCTTGGCAAGTATAAGTACCCCTGAAGTCTCGCGATCGAGTCGATGAACAATACCAGAACGATCTAATGCCTCCCCTTTAACTGAGTAGCCAATCTCGCCGACAGCCTTCGCTTCCGGTACACACGCCAGAAACCAATCCACCACCACTGGCGTACCCTCAGTTTTTCCATCACTATGAACCATCCACCCTTCAGGTTTATTAATGACAAACACGTCACTGTCTTCGTATAGAATTGTGGGTTCAAGCACCTTGGCGTCTTTGGCGATTTGCATATTGCAAGAGTATGTCCTTTAAATCTGCTTTGGTCAAAGCCGGCCAATACTTGGCTATGAAATAGAATTCACTGTAGGCTGACTTCCAAGTCAGAAAATTGGAGAGTCTTTGCTCGCCACTAGTGCGGACAATCATGTCAGGGTCGGGCATATCAGCCGTCCAAAGTAATTTTTCAAAAGCAGTTTCATCAACTTCGATTCCTGTTTTGACAGCCTCATTCACTGCCTCGATAATTTCCGCTCGACCGCCATAAGAAAGTGCAATCCAGATAGTGGTACCTGTGTAACCAGCAGATTTTTCTTCGAGCTCACTCATCCGTGCCTGCAACTCAACCGAAAAATCTTCGCGCCGCCCTACCATCCGCACTCGCACACCCTGCTCAGTTAGCTCTTCCGACATTCGTGCTAGCAAACCCGAGAACAAACTCATCAAATAGGTAATTTCTGCTTCAGCTCGTTTCCAGTTCTCAGTGGAGAACGCATAAAACACCGCGTGGGGAATCTGTTCATCACGTACAAACCGCACCACGTCGAGGAAAACATCTAGGCCTTTTTGATGTCCTTCAAGCGTGGGGAGATTTTGTTCTTTGGCCCATCTTCGATTACCATCCATGATAAATCCAAGACACGTAGGCTTACTATTTTCTGATATATTCATACTTGATTAAAGGTGTGCTTTAAAAAGCTTCAAATTCAAGGCGGCGAACGAGGGGTTGTGAGACGTATACGGATATACGTTGAACATCACCGTAGTGAAGACAACGCAGAATTTGGAGTTTTTTATTCACACCTTAGTGCAACACTGAAAATTCGGTATAGGTTGTATTGATGCTCCGCCAATCAATACCGAGACTCTCGACCGCGGATAGAGAGGAGCCCTCATACAGGTACTCTACGAACTCCTTCAATACCTCCGGCATCCCTTGGGCCAAAATCAGCACCGTCCCGTCTGGAGCGTTCTTGGTATAGCCAGTGACACCGAGGTTGGTCGCGGCTTCTTGCACATAGGCGCGATACATCACCCCCTGCACCTTCCCGCTTACCACCGCATACATTTCAATCATACGCAGTAGTATACTTGCACTTCGAGGGAAAAAGAACTACCAGATGATGTCTTGCCAGAGAGGGTACCCCGGGGTATAAAGGATATAGTAAACATAGGGAGCTCTTTATGAAGTTTAATGAGGATAACCATTCGGTCGTCGAATTGGGATACGACCCAGCGAGCAATCAATGCTACCCCACGAGAGAAAATCGTCTTGATGCCAAAATACTAGTAAACCAAGACGCTAAAGTACTTGCGTCGCAAGATATTTCACCGCCAGAGTTCTCGGAAGATGGTTTTGTCCGAATCGGACCCGGACGCCACTTCAAACCTGAAGCGATTATGGCTCGCGACAATGTTATTCCTGTCACTTCAGAACCTATCAAGCGGATGAACTCAGACGGACGCCGTCCCCACAGAGCTCAACCTACCAGGCGCGCTTGTAACTCACGCTAACCATCGCCGCCGGCCCCTACCATTGGGGCCGGCTTTTCTTTACGGTATTGTAAAATTTCTAAAAACCGGTACTATGTTGCCACGCATATGTAAATGCATATGCGCGATTAGCTCAGTTGGTAGAGCAGTCCGTTTACACCGGAAAGGTCAGGAGTTCGAGTCTCTTATCGCGCACAGAAAGAGTCAGTTTCAAGCAACTCTGACAAACGGTGGCTCTAACGAGTCTCCATTTGCCGTTTTTAGCGGTTCGAGGTTGGCCAGAGAGCGAAGGACATCCGGGTCGATAATTCGAGAATTGTCCCGTTGCTCTGCACAAA